>JAZSBX010000152.1:0-9194 GCA_045602605.1 Acutalibacteraceae bacterium | reverse complement strand
TTTAAAATTGACACCACCCCCATTGATGACAAGGTTATTGACCTTACCCGTTTTGCGCAGCTTGGGAAAAAAGGCGTTTTGGCGCTTCTTTCTGATTCCACTAACGCCGAACGACCGGGCTACACACAGTCGGAAAGAATTGTTGGTGAATCCTTTTCAAATCTTTTCAAAAAGGCTGAAGGTCACCGCATTATTGTTGCAACCTTTTCTTCCAACATTCACCGAATTCAGCAAATCATTGATGAAGCAGTTAAATGCTCCAGAAAGGTTGCAGTTTCGGGCAGAAGTATGATAAATGTTGTTAACATTGCTTCGCAAATGGGCTATTTAAAGGTGCCTGAGGGCGTTCTTGTTGACATTGAAACAATTAAACGATATGTTCCCGAGCAGCTAGTTATCATAACAACGGGTAGTCAGGGCGAGCCTCTTTCGGCGCTGCACCGAATGGCCTTTAGCGATCATAGAAATGTTGATATTGCACCCGATGATATGATTATCATTTCGGCAACACCCATTCCCGGCAACGAAAAACTTGTCACCAAGGTTATAAATGAGCTTATGAAACGCGGCGCCAATGTGGTTTATGAAAAGATGTACGATGTGCACGTTTCGGGTCACGCTTGCCAGGAAGAACTGAAGCTGATGCTTAATCTTGTGAAGCCCAGGTTTTTCATTCCCGTGCACGGCGAGCAAAAGCATCTTGCAAAGCATGCCGCAATTGCGCAGGTTATGGGCATTAAAAGGGAAAACACCCTTATTGCAAACATCGGCAACGTTATTGAACTGACCAAGCGCAGTATTAAGGTTGCAGGCACCGTTCCTGCAGGCAGGGTTCTTGTTGACGGACTTGGCGTTGGCGATGTCGGTAACATAGTACTCAGGGATAGAAAGCATTTGGCTGAAGATGGTATTATCGTTGTAGCACTGACCATTGACTCGGTTACAAATGAAATCGTTTCCGGTCCCGAGGTTGTTTCCCGTGGCTTTGTTTACGTTAAGGAAAATGAACAGCTTATTGATGATGCAAGGGAAATTGCCTGTGATATTCTTGAAAAGTGCTATCTTTCCAGAGTCAGGGATTACGGAACTATTAAAACTCGTATTCGCGATGGAGTTTCCCGTTTTGTTTATGAAAAAACCAGGAGAAGCCCTATGGTGCTTCCAATCATTTTGGAAATTTAAGAGGTGTTTAAAATGAAAGTAATTTTATTGGCCGATGTAAAGGGACAAGGAAAAAAAGGCGAGCTTTGCACCGTTTCCGATGGATATGCCAGAAACTTTTTGTTCCCTAAAAATTTAGCCGTTGAGGCAAACAGCGCCGCAATGGCCGAACTTAAGAGCCGTGAGGATGCTAAAAACCACCACAAACAGGAAGAGATTAACGCCGCAAAGGCATTAGCTGAAAAATTAAACGGTAAAGCCGTTAATATTAAAGCAAAGGCCGGCGCTTCGGGCAAGCTTTTCGGCGCTGTCACTTCCAAAGAAATTGTTCAACAGCTAAATAAGGATTTCGGAACCGAAATAGACCGCAAGAAAATGAGCGTTGCCGACATTAAGTCTTATGGCTCATACACCGCTGAAATTAAGTTATACACCGGCATTGTTGCAAAAATTACAGTTAATGTTACTGAGTAGGTGATTAAATGGCTGACCAAAACATTGTTTTTGACCTTGAGGGAGGAAAACTTCCTTATTCTGTTGAAGCTGAACAGGCCACCCTTGGCTCAATTATTATCGACCCAAAATGTTTCACCCAAATCGCATCACTTTTAAAGGCTGATTATTTTTATTTGCCGCAGCACAAGGAAATCTATGCCGCGCTTTGCTCAATGTTTGAACTTAATCAAGGCATCGATTTTGTTTCCCTGCTTGAAAAAATGAAAAAGAGCAAGAACTACGATGAGGCAAGCGGTAAAGCTTATCTTACAAGGCTTGTTCAAATCGTACCTTCTTCCGCAAACGTAGTTACATATGCCAACATTGTTCGTGACCGTTATTATGCAAGAGCGCTGACCCTTGCCGCACAAACAATTATTAACGATGTAACCGAAAGTAAGCGTAGCGCCGATGATTTGCTCAACAAAGCAGAACAAAGCATTTATGAAATCCGTCAGGGCAACACTCTTTCCGACCTTAAGCACATTAAAGAGGTTATTGAACTTGAAACCTATGACCGCCTTGGAAAGTTAAGTGACCCCGACACAAGAAACGATTATATCGGTATTCCCAGCGGAATTTCTGAACTTGATAAAATGATAACAGGTCTTAACAAATCCGACCTTATCATCCTGGGCGCCCGCCCAGGTATGGGTAAAACCTCTTTTGCGCTTAACATTGCAAGGAACGTTGCTCTTGAAACCGATAAAACCGTCTGCTTTTTTTCTCTTGAAATGACCCGTGACCAAATTGCTCAACGTATGCTTTCAAACGAGGCTTCTATTAAAAGTGAAAAGCTTCGCACGGGTGAACTTTCAAGTGATGAATGGACACGCCTTGCCGTTGCAGGCGAGCATTTGTCCAAGGCCGATATTTTTATTGATGAAAGTTCCAATATAACCGTTCCTGAAATGAAGGCAAAACTTTTGCGCCTTAAAAAGATTGACCTTGTAATTGTGGACTATCTCGGTCTTATGCATTCGGCAAAGAATACCGATAACCGCGTTCAGGAAATCAGTGAAATTACACGCAGTCTTAAAATTATGGCTAAAGAATTAAAGGTTCCCGTTGTTGTTTGCGCACAGCTCTCCCGTGGAACCGAAACAAAGGGTAAATCCCACATCCCCGCCCTTTCAGACCTTCGCGATTCGGGTTCAATCGTGCAGGATGCCGATATTGTTTTATTCCTTTATCGTGAGAGTTACTATGAAAATGAAAAAGGTGATGATGCCGAAGGCGCTGACCCTAACAAGTGCCAATGTATTGTTGCTAAAAACCGTCACGGTGAAACGGGCACAATTGACCTTTATTGGGATGGTCAGTACACTAGATTTACTTCTAGGGATGTGCTTCATCAATGATTGATAAGGTTCGTGCCGCCCTTAAGGATTTTTCAATGCTGCAGGGTGGCAATGAAATAACTGTTGCTCTTTCGGGCGGCGCTGATTCAATGGCGCTTCTTTATGCTCTTTTAAGGCTCCAAGATGAATTCTCATTTAAAATCACCGCGGCGCATCTTAATCACTTAATTCGCGGCGCGGAGGCTGATAGAGATGAGGAATTCGTAATTAGCAGGTGCCGCGCTCTTAAAGTGCCGCTTATAACCGATAAAAAAGATGTTGTGGGTTTTGCTCAAAATAACTCTTGCAGCGTTGAACTTGCGGCAAGAACCCTGCGATATGAATTTTTAAGCGAAAACTCAAAAGGTATTATTGCCACTGCCCATACTGCAAGCGATAACCTGGAAACGGTTTTAATGAACCTTACCCGTGGCACAGGGCTTAAAGGTCTTTGCGGAATTCCGCCTGTTAGAGACAAGTTTATCAGACCCTTGATTTACGTTACCAGGGAAGAGGTTGAACTGTTTTGCAAGGAAAACCATATTCCGTTTGTGGTTGACAGTTCAAATCTTGCCGATGATTACACGCGAAATCATTTAAGACACAATGTTGTGCCACAGCTTAAAAAAATTAATCCTTCGCTTGAAACCACCCTCATAAACACCATTTCAAATTTGCGTGAGGACAGCATTTTTCTTTCCTCCACAGCGCAAATTTGCTTTACACAACTTTTAAAAGGGGAGTGCCTTTTAACCGAAAGCTTCGGTGACCTGCCAAAAGCTGTTGCCACCCGTGTGCTGATTTTGTTTTGTGAAAAAATGGGTGTAACCTCTCCTTCGGCCGCCCACATTGAGGCGCTTTATGAAGCCGTGATTAAAAATGAGGGAAGGGTGGTTTTGCCCGGTAAAACGGAATTTGAGGTTAAAAAAGGATGCCTTAAGGTTAAAAACATTGTTGCAGACAAAAAACCTATTTTTTCGGTTAAAACAGTCAAAATGTCCCTAAAAGATGCAAAAACTACACAAAATGTTAATAATTTGTTATTAAAAGAGGCAATTGATTGTGATAAAATCATTGGTGATATAGTTGTACGCACAAGATTGCCCGGAGATAAAATTACCCTAAACACCCGAAACGTTACAAAAACGCTCAAAAAGCTTTTTAACGAAGAGGGAATACCCGAAATCAGACGCGATACTCTGCCTGTTATTGCCGATGATAACGGTGTTGTTTGGGTTTTGGGCTTCGGCCCTGATAAACGTGTTGCTGTTAACAAAAACACAACCAACGTTTTTTTAATTGAATATACGGAAAACTAAAGGGGAAAGCAAAAATGGCAATGTACGATGATGTCAAATCAGTTTTAATTACCGAGGAAGAACTCAAAGAATGCGTTAAAAGACTCGGCGCACAAATCACCGAGGATTATATGGGTAAAAACCTTCTTCTTGTCAGCGTTTTACGCGGTTCGGTTATTTTTATGGCCGACCTTATGAGAGAGATTAAAATACCCTGCACAATTGATTTTATGGCCGTGTCCTCCTATGGCTCGGGAACGAAAAGCAGCGGTATCGTTAAAATTGAAAAGGACCTTGATGTTAATCTTGAGGGCTATGATATTCTTATTGTTGAGGATATTTTGGACTCGGGCAACACATTGTTTTACCTTAAAAAACTCCTGTTAGACCGTCATCCTGCAAGTATTAAAATTTGTACCCTTATGGATAAACCTGAGCGCAGAACTGCGGATATCACCGCCGATTATTCGGGCTTCACCATTCCCGATGCCTTTGCCGTTGGTTATGGACTTGATTACAACGAAAAATACCGTAATCTTCCTTTCATTGGCGTTCTTGATGAAAAGGTGTATCAGTAGAATTTTTAATTTTTCACGTTAGGAAGTGTGATTTTTGAAAAACAAAAACAGCAAGTACAAAAGTCTGGTGCTGTATATTTTAATACCGCTTATTTTGATTTTTGCGGTATTCTTTGCATCACAAACCACAAAATCTCAAACCGCCACCAAGGACTATTCTGAAATTGTAAGTATGGTGAAAAACTACGAAATTTCAGAGTTTGAACTTAATTGGTACAGCGGTAAGCTGAATTATAAACTTCGCGCCGAGGGTGAAAAAGGAAAAATTCACACCTACACCGTTGCCGATTCCAGCGTTTTTTATAACGATGTGAACGATTTTGTTTTGGCGGCAAATGAGGCAGGCGAAGCCGGTAAAACCTTTGTTTATAATTTTAAAAAGGGCGGAGAGAGCGCACTGCTTGTAAACCTCTTGCCCTACGTTGGTATGATTGCGCTTTTTGCCTTCGCGTGGTTCTTTATCATACGCCGTATGAATCAGTCAATGGGCAATGATAAAATGATGGGATTTGGTAAGGCGAAAATTAAAAAGCCCACCGATAAAAGAAAAACAACCTTTGCCGATGTGGCAGGCGCCGATGAAGAAAAACAGGAACTTGAGGAAATTGTTGAGTTCCTTAAAAATCCCCAAAAATTCAATGAACTTGGCGCCAGAATTCCCAAAGGCGTGCTTCTTGTCGGCCCTCCAGGAACGGGTAAAACCCTTTTAGCCCGCGCAGTTGCAGGTGAAGCAGGGGTTCCGTTTTTTAGTATTTCGGGTTCTGATTTTGTTGAAATGTATGTTGGTGTGGGCGCCTCCCGTGTGCGTGACCTTTTTGATGAGGCAAAGAAAAACGCACCTGCAATTATCTTTATTGATGAAATTGATGCTGTTGGTCGTCAACGCGGCGCAGGTCTTGGCGGCGGTCACGATGAAAGAGAACAAACCCTTAACCAAATGCTTGTTGAAATGGATGGATTTGGCACAAACGAGGGTGTTATTGTTATGGCGGCAACCAACCGCCCCGACATTCTCGACCGCGCTTTACTTCGCCCAGGTCGTTTTGACAGACAAATCACCGTTAATTATCCCGATGTTAAGGGCCGTGAGGACATTTTAAAGGTGCACTCACGCGGTAAGCCTCTGGGCCCCGATGTTAATCTTTCCAACATTGCAAAGTCAACATCTGGTTTTACAGGTGCCGACCTTGAAAATCTTTTAAACGAGGCGGCGCTTCTTGCGGCTAGAAAGGGCCTTAAGGCCATCACCCAAGAGCAAATTGAAGAGGCAACCGTTAAGGTTGTTATGGGCACCGAAAAGAAGTCCCACGTTGTTAAAGACAAGGATAAAATGATAACTGCCTATCACGAGGCAGGTCACGCTGTGGTTTCTTATTTCCTGCCCACTCAGGACCCCGTTCATCAAATTTCTATCATTCCTCGCGGTATGGCGGCAGGATATACAATGTATTTGCCTACCGAAGAAAAGGGGCACACTTCAAGAAATCAAATGCTTGAACAAATTTGCTCTCTCCTTGGCGGCCGCGCTGCTGAAGCGCTTACTCAAGATGATATTTGCACGGGCGCTTCTAACGATATTCAGCGCGCAACCGACCTCGCCCGTCAAATGGTTACCAAGTTTGGTATGAGCGAAAAGCTGGGCCTTGTGACTTATGGCAACGACAGCAACGAGGTTTTTCTTGGCCGTGATTTTTCATCAACCCCAAATTATTCCGATAAAATTGCCGCAGCCATTGATGAGGAAATTGAAAGTATTGTTATGAAGCAATATGAAAAGGCATTAGG
This sequence comes from Acutalibacteraceae bacterium, assembly GCA_045602605.1. Classification (GTDB taxonomy): domain Bacteria; phylum Bacillota; class Clostridia; order Oscillospirales; family Acutalibacteraceae; genus SIG587. Next base: position 2,537 of record JAZSBX010000152.1, on the reverse strand, counting down.
TATTCTTAAGGAGTCAATGTCAAAGGTTCATCTGGTTGCTCAAAAGCTTTTTGAGGAAGAAAAGATTGACGGCGAAGTGTTTAGAAGCATTATGGCCGAATAATATTAATTAAAAGCGATGTCTAACCGGCATCGCTTTCTTTTTCACATTGACTTTAACGCGTTGTTGTGTTAAAATCTTTGTAAGGAGATGTATTTTCTTCGGTTCCTTCGTAAATTTTAAAATTTAAGGATGTTGCAAAAATGAACAAGTTAAAATGCGAATCTGTTGACGATTTTTTTGAAGCCGTTTTAACCCTTGAAAATCTAGAGGAATGCTATAAATTTTTCAGCGATGTTTGCACAACAAAAGAGGTTAAGGCAATCGCCCAGCGTTTTACCGTTGCAAAAATGCTGAAAGATAAAAAGGTTTATACCGAAATTGTTGCAAAAACAGGCGCATCAACCGCCACAATCAGCCGTGTTAACCGTTCTCTTGAGGAGTCAAACAACGGCTATGATATCGTTTTTGAAAGACTTGAAAAATGAGTATGTATAATGAATTTTCCCGTTACTATGATTATTTAACGGGTGATGTTGATTATAAAAAGCGCACGAAATATCTTTTGAGTCTGTTTGAAAAGTTTGATAAAAAGCCAACGCTTCTTCTTGACCTTGCTTGCGGAACGGGTGGCTTTTCGGTTGAGTTTTCAAAGGCGGGTATTGATGTTATCGGCGTTGATATTTCCGAAGGAATGCTTGACTGCGCCAAGAAAAACAGCGAAAAAGCAGGGCAGGATGTTTTGTTTTTGTGTCAGGATGCCGCAGAACTTGAGCTTTACGGTACGGTTGATGGCGCAATTTGCTGTCTTGACAGCCTTAATCATATTACCGATTATTCGGATTTTTGCCGCGCTATTTCCCGCGTGGCGCTTTTTTTGGAAAAGGAGCGCCTTTTCGTTTTTGACCTTAACACCGAGTATAAGCAGAAGGAAATTTTGGGAGATAATATTTTTGTTATTGACGAGCCGCCTGTTTACTGTGTTTGGAGTAATTTTTATTCTCCCGATACCAAAATCACCGATGTTGAATTAGACTTTTTTGAACAAAACGAAAACGGCGCCTATAATCGCGCCGGCGAGTGTTTTTCAGAAAGGGGTTATGATACCGAACAGGTAAAGAAAGCGCTTGAAAAAGCAAATTTAGAAATTTTAGCGGTTTATGAAGAGATGACCGAAAATAACCCCAAAAGTGATACACAAAGGGTTGTTTACGTTACAAGGAGAATTTAAAGTCATGGGAAAAATTATTCGTTGCATCACCTCTTGCGGCGCAGTTATGGCAGCTGCGGTTGATGCCACCGATATTGTAAAAGAAGCGCAAAAAATTCACAAATTGTCGCCCGTTGCTACGATTGCCCTTGGCCGACTTTTAGCAGGCGCTTCAATGATGGGCAACGTCCTTAAAAATAAGGATGATTCGGTAACGCTTCGTATTGCAGGTGATGGACCGCTGGGTTCTCTTATTGCCGTTTCTGATAGCTCTGGTAATGTTCGTGGCTATGTTTCAAACGCTGCGGCAGAGGTTCCCCTTAATAATAAAGGTCAACTTGATGTTGCATCGGCTGTGGGCAAAGACGGAATGCTCTATGTTCTTAAAGATATTGGCTTAAAAGAGCCCTACAACGGTTCAGTGCCCCTTTTTTCAGGCGAAATCGCTGAGGATATTACCGCTTATTATGCCATTAGTGAGCAAATTCCAACCGTTTGCGCACTTAGTGTGTCGCTTAACAACGATGGCAGTGTAAACAGGGCAGGGGGGTACCTTATTCAAATGATGCCCTTTGCCACCGAGGATGAAATAAAACGCCTTGAGGATGGCATTAAGGAAATGAGTTCACTTTCCACAATGTTTACTCAAAATATGTCGCTTCTGGATATTGTAAAAAAAGCCCTTAAATATTATAAGGTTGAAGTTCTAGACGAATCAAAAGCAGAATATTTATGTAACTGTAGCCGCGCGCGTGTGGAAAAGGCGCTGATAAGCATCGGCAAGGAAGGTTTACTGGAAATGGCTGATGAACAGGAAAACACCAATATCGAGTGTCATTTTTGCGATAAAACCTATAATTTTTCCGCAGCACAGCTTCGCAAACTTGCCTTAAAATAAATTTAAAAATTTTTTTAAAAAAGTGTTGACAAATGTCGAAAGTCATGCTATTATAATATTGTAATCATTACAAAGTTGAAACCATTACAAAAAAGAGGTGATGAAATGACTGCAGTAGAAATGTTAAAGCAACATGGTATTCGTCCGTCGGGAATCCGCATTCAGACGCTGGATTATATTTTAAGCCATCGGACACACCCGACCATTGAAGAGATTTACGAAGCCCTTTTAGAAAGCAATCCTACCCTTTCTAAAACATCTGTTTATAACACCACAAAAGTTTTTACCGAAAGCGGACTGATTAAGCTGATTACCATTGACGGTCAGCAAACCCATTATGACGGTGACACTTCCCTGCACGGTCATTTCAGATGCGAAAGCTGTAATAG
>JAZSBX010000151.1:0-10116 GCA_045602605.1 Acutalibacteraceae bacterium | reverse complement strand
TTTTTAACCTTAATAACCTTTGAAACGGGGCCGTGAACACCGCGCAGAATTCCCTTTGATGCTTCGTTCACAACGCTTTTAACTGCGTGGGAGAAGCCATCGAGATTTTTCTCCAAATCCTCAAGAATTTGAATGCGGCGGTTTTTGGCTTCAATGTCAAGGCGAAGATTATCGGCCTCCTCCTTTGCCTTGTTAACGGCGTCAACCCTTGTGGCATAACGCAGTTCATAGCCCTTAAGGGCATTCTGGCAGGAGGTTATTGTTTCCTCAAGCTCGGTAAGTATTTTATCGTTGTCGGCAGTTTCCTTAACAGTTTCTTCAATTTCTGTTTGTCTTTGAGCAATAAGTTCATCAAGGCTTAATGAACGGGAGTTAATTTGCTCAATGGAGGAGTTGCAGGTCATAACCGTTACGCGGTGGTTTGCGCCGAGAGCCGAAAGGTTGTTAAGTGCCCTCACCTGCTCCTCAATTTGCTTTGAAATGCTTTCGCTGGAAATAAGAAGCTGACTCAGTTCCTCACTTAAAAGGCCGATTTCGGCGCCGATTTTAACGGCTTCCTGTTTTTTGGCCTCAATATCGGCATTTTTAGCGCTGATTTCCTCTTTAATGGCCGAATCGGTTACACCGAGAGCCTCAATTTCGCCGCTTACACGGGTGATATTTTCTCTTAAATGCTCAAGGTTGCTTTCCAGCACCGAAACGGTGCCCTGAGCCTTAACGCATTCCTCATTCTTTGAGGAAATTTCAATACGCTTTTCCTCGATTTGGTTTGTGATAAGGGTTATATTTTCGCTGTTTTCGGCAACCTGTTTATCAAATTCGGCAAGGGCGGTTTCAATTTCTTTGTACTGAAGCTCGGCTAAAGCAATTTTACTTTCCTGAGCGCGAAGAGCCTCTTTGGAATTATTAAGCGTGTAAAGCCAAAGACCGATTTCAAGCTGCTTTTTATCCTCAGCCAGCTTTAAAAACTTTTCCGCCTTTTGGCTCTGCTCACTTAAAGGACCAACACGGCTTTCAAGCTCGGCCATAATGTCTTTAAGGCGCAAAAGATTTTCCTGTGCGGCGGCAAGCTTTCTTTCGGCCTCGGTTTTTCTGTAACGATATTTAGAAATTCCCGATGCCTCTTCGAAAATATCTCTTCTTTCGCTTGACTTTGAACTGATGATAGAGTCAATTTTACCCTGCCCTATCATTGAATAACCGTCACGGCCAAGACCTGTGTCCATAAACAGTTCGTGAACGTCCTTTAACCTAACGGTTACATTGTTAATGAGATACTCGCTTTCGTGGGAACGGTAGTATCTTCTCGTTACCGACACGAAATCGTTATCAAAATTAAGGCTTCTGTCGGTGTTATCAATGTTAAGAGTTACCTCACAAAAGCCGTGGGGGCGGCGAAGGGCGGTGCCCGAAAAGATAACGTCCTCCATTGACTGACCGCGAAGACTCTTGGTGGATTGCTCGCCAAGAACCCAACGAACGGCATCGGAAATGTTACTTTTTCCGCTTCCGTTAGGGCCTACAACGGCGGTGATTCCGCGACCGAATTTTAGTGTTGTTTTATCCGCAAAAGATTTAAAGCCTTGTATCTGAATTGAACTTAACAGCACTTTCTTTACACATCCTTATCTCATACGCGGCCAGGTCATCACATTCCTTAAAGGTGATGTTATAGCCGTGTTTTTTTAATTCGTTAATATTTTGTCTGCCTTGACCCACAGCCTTTGAAATTTCACCCTTTGGAACAAAGCAGGTGTAATTTCCTTTGGCGTGTTTTAAAATTTCCCGTTTGTAAATCACGCTGTCGCAAAGTTCCTTAAAGGCCGGGTGCCAAGGGCCTGCCACATAAGCGTTTTCCTCAATGGAATGAAGCCCCGTGCGAATGACATTTATGTTTTCTTTTTTAAACATTAAAAGCAAGGTTGCCACAGTTTCCACGGCGTCTGTCAGCGTGGGCGGGCAATACTCACCGCTTTTAAAAAGGGCTTCAAGGTGTGTGCCCTTAAGGGTTATTGTAGGGTAAATCCGAACGGTGTCAGGGTTCAGGGCAATTATTTTTTCAGCCGAAAAAATATCGGTTTTACTGTCACTGCCGTAAAGCCCCGTCATCATTTGAAATCCCAAGGAAAGGCCTGCATCTTTAATTAACTTTGAGGCCTTTTCAACTTCCCTAACGGTGTGACCTCTGCGGTTGAGTTTCAGCACATTATCACACATACTTTGCGCGCCGAGTTCAACTGCGGTAACGCCGTGGCTTTTAAGAATTTCAATAATCTCGCCGTTCACGGCATCGGGGCGTGTGGAAATGCGTATTCCTGAAATATCCCCGTTTTTAAGTACCGAATATGCGGTTTTTAAAAGCCGCAACATATATTCCCTGTCTATGGCCGTAAAACTGCCGCCGAAAAAGGCAAGTTCAGTGGTTTCAGGATTATAATTCTTTGAATTTTTTGCCACCTTTACGGCGTTTATTATGTCGTTTTCATTCGGCGCAGTATGACAGGCAGTTATAGAAAACTGATTGCAAAAACTACACTGATTAGGACAGCCGATGTGGGGCACGAAAACCGAAATATTGGAATGTTTTTTGCTCATTCTTTAATTCCCATAAGGTGGAGTGCCTGCTTTGCGGCATTTTGCTCCGCCTGCTTTTTGCTTTTTCCCGTACCCGTGCCGATAACGTTTGAATTAAGGTGCACTTCCACGGTGAACTTTTTATCGTGGTCGGGGCCGCTTTCGGCAATGAGAACATAGGAAAGGCGTTCCTCGGGGTTGCGCTGAACAATTTCCTGAAGGGAGGTTTTATAATCCTTAAAATCATCCTCCTCACGGTTTTCAAGTTCCTGTTTGACAAACCTTAAAACGTGGTTTCTCGCCACCTCAATGCCGCCGTCAAGATACATTGCGGCCAGCACCGCCTCAAAGGCATCAGCCAAAATGGAAACCCTTGTTCTGCCGCCCGTTTGCTCCTCACCCCTGCCGAGGAAAAGGAAATCGCCGATTTCCAGTTCCTTTGAATAGGAATAAAGCGCCTTTTCGCAAACAAGTGAAGCGCGAAGTTTGGTAAGCTGGCCCTCGGGCATTTTGGGATAAGTTTCATAAAGAAACTTTGAAACCACAATGGAAAGCACCGAGTCACCCAAAAATTCAAGTCGCTCGTTGGAAGAGTGGCTGTTGTGGGTTTCATTGGCATAGGAAGAATGGGTCAGCGCATTTTTAAGCAGCTGAATATTTTTAAATTTATACCTTAAATTATCTTCAAGCCTTTTCATTTTCTGCCTCTGCATTTAATTTTGCGATGTCGGTGCTGATTGCGCCGATAACATCGTTTTCGGTGAAGGTTTTTGCCTGCCTTATGGCATTTTTAAAGGCAACGGCGGTTGAGTTGCCGTGGGCCTTGATAACGGGCTTTGCCACGCCTAAAAGGGGCGCTCCGCCAATCACGGTGGAGTCCATCATACTTTTAAGCTCGTACAAATCCTTCTTTATGACCAAAGCGGCAAGCTTGTTTAAAAGATTTTTATAAAGTTTTTCCTTTACAAGTTTAAACAGCGTTATTGAGGTGCCTTCAATTAGCTTTAAAGCAATGTTGCCTGTAAAGCCATCAGTAACAACGCCATCAACAACACCTTTTGGCATTTCGCGTGACTCCACGTTGCCCACAAAGTTAATGGGGGCTTTCTCTAAAAGCTTATAACTTTCAAGCTGGAGGGCGCCGCCCTTTGTATCCTCGGTGCCGATGTTAAGCAACGCGATGGTGGGGTTTTGTCTGCCCATAACGCGGCTTAAATAAACACTGGACATAACACCGAATTGGGCAAGCATTTCGGGTCTGCACTCGGCATTAGCGCCCATATCCATAAGCATATATGAGCCTTTGGGCGCAGGAATCATTGAACCGAGGGCCGGGCGTTTAACACCCTTAATTCGTTTGACAATGAGTGTGCCGCCCACAACAATAGCGCCTGTGCTGCCTGCCGAAACAAGAGCATCACCCTGACCGTTTGCAAGAGCTTTAAAAGCAACCGCCAAAGAGGTGTTGGAATTTTTCTTTAAAAGAGATGTTGGCTCCTCGTGCATATCAAAAACCTCGGGGGCATCAATAATCTCCAAGGAGTTTTCGGGGAAATCAATGTTATTTTCCTTTATAACGGCGTTAATTTTTTGGGTGTCGCCAACCAAAACAATTTGAACACCCAGTTCCTTTATCGCAAGAGCCGCGCCCTGCACTGCGGCTAACGGCGCATTATCTCCGCCGAAGGCATCTAAAATAATTTTCATATTATTTTCTCCTTATAAAATTCCAGCGAACGCCGGGCAAAAGCCATATATCGCTCACGCTTATCACGAATGTGTGTTTCAAGCGGCGGCAAAATTCCGAAGTTTGCCCCCATTGGCTGAAAATTTGAAACCGATTCATCGGTAATATAATTAAGTAATGCGCCAATCATTGTAAAGTCCGGCAAAATAAGGGGTTCTTCGCCCAAAACCTTTTTTGCCGCATTTAATCCCGCAATAATTCCCGATGCCGCAGACTCCATATATCCCTCAACGCCCGAAAGCTGACCTGCAAAAAAGATTTTGTCGTTTTGCTTTAGGGATAAATCCTTATTAAGCAGTTTTGGAGAGTTTATGAAGGTGTTGCGGTGCATAACACCGTAGCGCACAAATTCGGCATTTTGAAGCCCCGGGATAAGGGAGAACACCCTTTTTTGTTCGGGAAATTTAAGGTTGGTCTGAAAACCCACAAGGTTAAACAGTGTGCCTGCCTTGTTTTCGCGGCGAAGCTGAACAACCGCCCAGGGGCGGTGACCTGTGCGGGGGTCTTTAAGCCCGACAGGTTTTAAGGGGCCGAAACGAATGGAATCGTGACCGCGTTTTGCTAAAATTTCCACCGGCATACAGCCCTCGTAGACAGTAACGGGCTTATCAAAATCCTTTAAGGGGACGCCCTCGGCGTTTATAAGCTCATTATAAAACAGTTCATATTCCTCTTTGTTCATTGGGCAGTTGATGTAATCATCATCGCCCTTGTCATAACGGCTGGCAAAAAACGCGCGGGAAAAATCAACACTTTCCCTTGTTACAATGGGCGCCGCCGCATCAAAGAAGCTTAAATTATCATTCTCACAGTAATTTGAAATTTCCTTTGCCAGCGCCTCATCGGTTAAGGGGCCCGTTGCTATAACCGTAACGCTATCCTTCGGTATTTCGGTTACCTTCTCGTTTTTAACGGTTATGTTCGGGTGGTTTAAAACCGCCTCGGTGATTATTTTTGAAAACTCATCGCGGTCAACAGCCAGCGCGCCGCCTGCGGCAACGCTTGTCCTATCGGCCGCCATAAGGCAAACCGAGGAAAATTTTCGCATTTCCTCTTTTAAAAGGCCTGCGGCGGAATCAACCCTTGCGGCCTTTAGTGAGTTTGAGCAAACAAGCTCGGCAAACAAATTACTTTTGTGGGCAGGGGTTTTGCTTTCGGGCTTCATTTCATAAAGCGTAACGGCAATTCCCCTGTTTGCTATTTGCAGTGCGGCCTCACAGCCTGCAAGGCCTGCACCGATTACAATAACCTTATCCATTATTTTTTCTCTGTGGTTTTTGTTCTTGTGGGGCAGTCGGAATTCATACAGTATTTTCTGCCTCTGATACCTTTAAGAATGTAACTGCCGCATTCCTTACAGGTGTCCCCCGTGGGAAGTCCCGGGGCGGCAAAATCGCATTTGGGATAGGCCGAGCAACCGTAAAACTTCTTGCCGGTTTTTTTAGAAGCGCGTTTCACAAGCTTTGCGCCGCACTTGGGGCAGGGCTCCTTGATTTCATCCTCGGGCACGGGCTTTGTGTTTTTACACTCGGGGTAGCCCGGGCAGGCAAGGAATTTACCGAAGCGACTGCTCTTCACAACCATTTTTCTGCCACACTTTTCGCAGACAACATCGGTTTCCTCCGCAGGCACCTTAACGCGTGTGCCTGTAAGCTTATCCTCAGCCTTTTTAAGGGTTGCGGCAAAATCGCCGTAGAAGTTTTCCAAGGTGTCGGTCCAACTAAGCTCGCCTTCGCCGATTTTATCAAGCTGCTGCTCCATATTAGCGGTGAACTTGACATCAACAATCTTTTTAAAGTTTTGGGCAATTAAATCGGTGATGGTTTTGCCGAGATTTGTGGGTTTAAGGGATTTTTTATCCCTTTCAATGTAAGAACGCTGTAAAATGTTGGCGATAATGGGTGCGTAGGTTGAGGGGCGACCGATTCCGTTTTCATCAAGGAATTTAATAAGGGTAGGCTCGGTGTAGCGCGCGGGGGGTTGTGTGAAATGCTGGTTGGGCACAAGCTCTTTGAGTTTGAGAAGGTCGCCCTCCTTCATTTCGGGAAGGGCAACACCATCGGCCTCATCGCTGTCTTTACCCTCTTCATAAAGGGCGGTAAATCCATCAAAACGAATGGAATAGCCGCTTGCCTTGAATACATAATCCTTTGCGGTAATATCAACTGCCACGGTGTCCTGAACGCAGTTTGACATAAGAGAAGCAATAAAGCGTTCCCAAATAAGTTTATAAAGTTTTCTTTGTTCAGCAGTAAGGCTTTCACCGATTTTATCGGGGGTGTTGAACACGTTTGTTGGGCGAATTGCCTCGTGGGCATCCTGAGAGCCCGATTTACTCTTAAAATATCTATCGGTTTTTGGAAGATATTTATCGCTGAAATTATTTAAAATATACTTTTTACCTGCGGCTCTTGCCTCGGCTGAAATACGTAGAGAATCGGTACGCATATAGGTAATAAGACCCGTTGTGCCCTGACCCGAAATGTCAACGCCTTCATAAAGCTGTTGGGCAATACGCATTGTGCGCTGGCCTGTGAAACCGAGTTTCCTAGCGGCCTCCTGCTGGAGGGTTGAGGTGGTGAAAGGAGGGGCGGGTTGCTTATTGCGAACGCCTTTTTTAATTTTAGAAACGGTGAAGGCGGCATCGTTTAAATCGGTAACGATTTTCTCGGCCTGCTCCCCGTTTGTGATTTCAAGTTTTTCACCGTCTGCGATGCCGTAAAGCTTGGCGGCAAAGGTCTTTTTAGAGGCGGCAAGCTTTGCATCAACACTCCAAAATTCTTCGCTGACAAATTTTTCAATTTCTCTTTCCCTGTCAACAACAAGCTTTAATGCAAGGCTTTGAACACGGCCTGCCGAAAGACCGCTCTTAACCTTTTTCCAAAGGAAGGGGCTAAGCTTGTAGCCCACAATTCTATCAAGCACGCGGCGAGCCTGCTGTGCATCTACAAGGTTTAGGTTAATTTTTTGGGGGGATTTCATTCCCGCCTTAACACCGCTTTCGGTGATTTCATTAAAGCAAACGCGGTTGGCTTCGTTTAAATCAAGAGCCAAAATCTGCGCTAAATGCCAAGAAATTGCCTCACCCTCTCTATCAGGGTCGGTTGCGAGATAAACGGTGTCGGAATTAGCCGCAAGGTCTTTAAGTTTATTTATAAGCTCCTTTTTGTCGGCCATATTAAGATACTGCGGCTTAAATCCGTGCTCAATATCAATGCCCATTTTTGACTTGGGCAAATCACGGATATGGCCCATTGAAGCCACAACGTTAAAGTCGGAGCCTAAATACTTCTTAATGCTTTTAACCTTTGTGGGAGACTCAACGATAACAAGTTTTGACATAAATTTAACCACCTGATTATTTTTTTAAGTATCTGCCGCCCGGCAGGGTTTCTATGAGCCCTAAAATTTCAAGCTCGGTAAGGGCGGAAATCATTTCGTTTGCGTTCATTCCCTCCACGAAAACATCGTCAAGAGAAAAAACTTTGGCATTCATATTATTATACACCATTTTTGCCGTTTTGGAAAGAGCAGATGTAATAATTTTTTGTGTTTTTTGTTTGGTTTGGTCTTTGCAATTTTTGTATGCCGCTTCACTACTAACTTTATCGGGATACTGCATAGAATATTCACTAAAAATATCCATTGCGCTGATAAGCACGCTTGCTCCATCCTTTAAAAGCGCATTTGAACCCTCATAATGCTTATCTGTGGGATTACCCGGAATAACGAAAACGTCTCTCCCCTGCTCCAAGGCGTGGTTTGCGGTTATAAGACCGCCGCTTCGTTTCCCCGCCTCTACCAAAATAACACCGAGGCTAAGACCTGAAATAAGTCTGTTTCTTATGTGAAACGCCGCCGCGCCCAAGGGTGCCATCGGTGGTTTTTCAGACAAGGTGCAGCCAAACTTTTCAATTTTGCTTCGAAGCTCCTTTTGCTCGGGTAGATAGTTATAATCGTGACCGTGAGGCAACACGCAAATTGAAGGCTCACCCTCATCAATAGCGCCAAGATGCGCCTTGCTGTCTGCCCCGTGGGCAATGCCGCTGACAACCGTAAATCCACCTGCCGACAGCCGCTTGGCAAGAGCGAAAGCACTTTTAGCGCCAAACTCACTCACCCTGCGGGGGCCAACGATTGCAATAACGGGAAGGCTGTTAAGGTCCGGCAAGGTGCCGCGGTAATAAAGAACAAGGGGACAGTTTTTTATAGCCCGCAAAGACAGTGGAAAAACATCGCTCGAAACCGAAACGGGTGTTACCCCGTGCTTTTTGCAGCTATCTAAAATCTGTCGGGCCTCACTTATTTTAACCTTTTCAAAGCGGGATAAATCCTTGGCAGTAAAAATTCCCGAATTTTTCTTTTGTTCGGGAGAACTTTCAAAAACCTTTTGGCTACTGCCAAAATATTCTATAGCATCTATTCCTTTTGCATTGCCGTGCCCCAGCACACACTGAAGCCAAATATCGTAAATCATCATTTCATCATTTCCCACATTGCAACTGCCGCCGCAACCGAAGCGTTAAGGGATTCCACCCTGCCCGACATTGGAATTGTTGTTTTTACATCACTTAAATCAACCGCTTCATCGGTCAGGCCGTTGCCCTCGTTACCGATAAGCACAATACAGTCGTTTTGGAAAGTGACATTTGTGATTTTTTCGGCATTTTTGTCTACAACACAGGCGATTTTTTGAAGACAGGTAGTCTTTAAAAATTCGGTGAAATCCTCGGCAACAAAAACGGGAAGTCTAAGCACCGTGCCCATTGATGTCCTTAAAACCTTGGGTGAAAACAGGTCACAGCTATCCCCCGAAATCACAATTCCGCTAACCCCGAGGGCCTCGCCACTGCGGCAGATTGCGCCCACATTTGATGGGTCGTTAAGGTTTTCAAGGCCAATAAATTTGCCCTTTTTCACCCTTGATAAATCGTAAACCGCAACGGGTATCTCGCAAACCGCAAGGACACCCTGTGGGGTTTTGGTGTCACAAATTTTTTCAAAAACAGGGTCGCTGACTTCAAAGCTTTCGTCAGAATTACGAAGAAAAGCGTTAAGCTCTCCTTCATTTTTTTCACGAAAACCTTGAGTGAAAAACAGCTTTTTAAAGGCCACGCCATTATCTGCCGCATCACTTAAAATGCGGAGTCCCTCAAGTACAAACAGCCCGTTTTCACGGCGAAAACGGGAGGAATTTTGAAGTTTTGCCACAAATTTTACTGTGGGATTATCTTTGCCGCTTAATTTAACTGCCTCTTTCAAGAGCCTTTCGCCACCTTTAAACTAGCGCAAAAACGGGCGTTTTGCCCGTTTTTACCGTGATAAATTCTTGTCTTAAAAAAGCGAAAAACTTCGCCCGAGAAGCCTCAGGCGAAGAATTTTTTTATTTTTCAAGAGCTTTTTTTGCATTCTTTGCAAGTGTTGCGAAGCCTGCAGGGTCACTCACTGCAAGTTCTGCAAGCATTTTGCGGTTCATTTGAACACCGGCCTTCTTAAGACCGTTCATAAAGGTAGAGTAGTTCATTCCGTTGATTTTTGCTGCTGCGGAAATACGGGTAATCCACAAACGGCGGAAATCTCTCTTCTTTAAACGACGGCTTACATAAGCGTACTGTCCTGATTTCATAACTGCTTCTTTAGCAGTCTTAAAGAGCTTGGATTTAGCGCCAAAATAACCTTTGGCAAGCTTTAAAACTTTTTTTCTTCTTTTGCGTGTTGCTAACGCACCTTTAATACGAGCCATTAGTTGTAACCTCCATTAATCTTATTTGTAAGGAATCATTTTCTTTACCTTT
>JAZSBX010000150.1:0-3901 GCA_045602605.1 Acutalibacteraceae bacterium | reverse complement strand
TCCTCAGGCAGTGCCGCCGTGTTGCCAATAAACTGCAGCTTCATATTTTCACTTTTAAAGTTAGCCGAATCCTTAAGATAGTCCCTGAAAAGATTCATAATGGCATCAACTTCCCCGTGCGGCCGCTTCCAATTTTCGGTTGAAAAGGCGTAAACCGTCAGGTATTTAATGCCGATTTTATTACAGTAACGGGCAATGGTTTTAAAGTTTTCACTGCCTGCCGCATGGCCTGCCGTGCGGGGTAATCCCCTCTTTTTTGCCCAACGGCCGTTACCGTCCATTATAATTGCAATATGAACGGGGAGTTTTCTCTCCCCGTTCTTCTTTTTGCGAAATAAACCCAATTTACTTCACCTCATAAATTGCCGTCTTAACCGAACCGACTTAAATAGACATTACATCCTTTTCCTTTGCATCGGCAAGGGCATCAATGTCCTTTACAAACTTGTCGGTAACGTTTTGAATTTTCTTTTCGCCGTTTGCCTGGTCATCCTCGGTGATTTCGTTGGCCTTTTTCATTGCCTTCAATTTTTCAATGGCATCGCGGCGAACCGAACGAAGGGCAACCTTGCTGTCCTCTGCCATTCTGCGAACGTCCTTAACCAGCTCTTTTCTTCTGTCCTCTGTAAGAGGTGGGAAGGTAAGGCGGATAACCCTGCCGTCATTTTGAGGGTTAATGCCAAGGTCGGAAGTTTGAATTGCCTTTTCAATGTCCTTTAAAGAGGTAGCATCCCAAGGCTGAATTTGTAATGTACGGGGGTCAGGAGAAGAAATTGCGGCCATCTGCTGAATGGGGGTTAAAGTGCCGTAATATTCAACCTGAATTCTGTCAAGCACGGCGGCGTTTGCTCTGCCTGCTCTTATAGATGCGAAATCACGCTGCAAAGCACCGATGGTTTTGTCCATTTTTGCTTCAACTGTTTTAATAAGTTCATTCATTGTGTGTTCCTCCGATAAAATATATATGCTTATTATTTAACCAACGTTCCGATTTTTTCGCCAACCATTGCTTTAACAATGTTTTCGGGCTCATTTAAATTGAAAACGAGAATTTCAATGTTGTTATCCTTGCAAAGGGATGCGGCGGTGGAATCCATAACGTGTAAATCCTGCGCCAAAACATCGGCGTGGGTGAGCTCATCATATTTTTTGGCATTGGGATTTAGTTTCGGGTCGCTGTCGTAAACACCGTCAACGTTTGTCGCCTTGAAAATTACATCGGCATCAATTTCTGCGGCGCGAAGGGCGGCGGCAGTGTCGGTGGAAAAGAAGGGATTTCCCGTTCCGCAACCGAAAACAACAACTCTGCCCTTTTCCAAATGGCGAACTGCCTTGTTGCGAATGTAGGGCTCGGCAATTTGGCGCATTTCAATGGCGGTCTGAACACGAACGTTTAAGCCCACCTGCTCAAGACCATCGGCAATGCCCAAGGAATTGATAACGGTGGCAAGCATTCCCATGTGGTCGGCACGGGTTCTGTCCATCTGGCCGCTGGACCTGCCGCGCCAGAAGTTTCCGCCGCCAACAACAATAGCAACCTGAACTCCCATATCAACACAGGCTTTAATCTGCTCGGCAACCTTTAAAACGGTATCAAAATCAATACCCGTTTTTTTGCTTCCTGCAAGGGCTTCGCCGCTTAATTTAATAAGCACTCGTTTAAATTTCGGTTCCATATTTGAACATCCCTTCGAAATATTATTTTTATTATATTTATTGTACAAAACAAACTGTTTCTTGTCAATTCTTTCTTATCCTTACAAGAATGGAATGGGTAAAAAGCGCCGAAATAAGCCTCTTTGAGGCGGGTTCGGATTATTCGCCCTACCCTATGTCCATTGTAGCATAGGCATTAAGAGAGGAATCCGCCCTCTTTCCTGCCTCAAATTCATAGAAAGCCTGAACGCCCACCATAGCGGCGTTATCACCGCAAAATTTAAGCGATGGATAGAAAAGTTCAAGGTTTTCCCTTTCGCACTCTTCCTTTAAGCGGCGGCGAAGCTCGCTGTTTGCCGAAACACCGCCTGCAACCACAATTTTATTATAGCCGTATTTCTTGGCCGCCTTTAGAGTTTTGTCAATTAAAATATCACAAACCCTGTGTCGAAGCGTTGCGCAAAGCACGGGCACGTCAATTTCCTCTCCCTTTTGAGAGGCGTTGTTTATTGTGTTAAGCACCGCCGTTTTGAGTCCCGAAAAGCTAAAATCAAACTCGTTTGCCGTGTGGGGTGTTGGCAAGGGATATCTTTTGAAATCGGCTTCGGTGGCAATTTTATCAAGGTTAACGCCGCCGGGATAGGAAAGTCCCATTGCCCTGGCGCATTTATCAAAGCACTCCCCTGCCGCATCATCGGCCGTTTCTCCGATAATTTCAAAATCGGTGTAACTGTTTACCCTAATGATAATGCTGTTACCGCCCGACACCACAAGGCACAAAAAGGGCGGCTTTAAATCCTCGTTTTCAATGTAATTCGCCGCAATGTGGGAGCGCAGGTGGTGAACGGGGATAAGGGGTTTGCCCAGTGACAGGGAAAGCCCCTTTGCAAAGTTAACGCCCACAAGAAGCGCCCCAATAAGTCCCGGCGCGTAGGTCACGGCAACGGCATCAATGTCACCGTATGTAACCCCTGCGTTTTTCAGCGCCTCCTCGGTCACCGCGGCAATGGCCTCGGCGTGGCGGCGGGATGCAATTTCGGGCACAACGCCACCGTAAATTTTGTGTTCTTCAATTTGTGTGGCTATGACGCTGGACAAAACCTCTCTTTCGCGGGTTACTGCCACGGCGGTTTCATCGCAGGATGATTCAATTGCCAAAATTAACATAACTTAAACTTCCCTTGTGTAAAGAATTGCATCTTCTTTTGGATTACTGTAAAAATTGCGCCTTTGTCCAACGGGCTTGTAACCGCATTTTTCATAGAGCGCCCTTGCCGCTTCATTACTGCATCTTACCTCAAGCGTTAAAAACCGAAGCCCCTTTTCCTTTGCGAAGTCATAAAGGGCCGTTAAAAGCTTTTGAGCAACACCCTGCCGCCTTGCGGCCTTGGTAACGGCAACATTCGTAATATAGCCCTCATCCAAAACGGTTTGCACACCAACGTAGCCCAAGGTTTTTTCAAACTGTTTTAAAACAAGATAACGGGTGCCGTTTTCAAAACCCTCTTTAATTGCGGCTTCACTCCAGGGCTCGCTAAAGCATTCTTTTTCAAGCGCCGCAATGGCGTCAAAATCCTTTTCGGTTGCCAAGGCTGTTTTTTGATTTATTAACTGCTCAATTTCACGGTTTATTTGGTCGCGGCAGTTTTCATAAACCGATATATCCCCGCCGAAGGGGTCGGAAATTCCGCCGCCTAAAACGAAAATATTTTCATATTCTTTAAGCGCCTCGGCATGGCTTTGGCTCATACAAAAAACGGCATCGGCCCACAAAACAAGCTCTTTTGTTAAGGGTTTGGAAACAAAATCTCCAAAATGAACGCCAATGCTTTCAAGGGCCTTGTGTGAGTTTTGACTGATAGGCTCACCCGTGGCAAAAAGCCCCGCGCTTTTAACCTTCACGTTTTTAAGGTTTTTAAATTTTAAAATAGCCTCGGCCATAGGAGAGCGACAGGTGTTACCCGTGCAAACAAACAAAACGTTCATCTTATTCTCCCTTTGCCTCAAACCAGGTTTTG
Source organism: Acutalibacteraceae bacterium (assembly GCA_045602605.1). Lineage (GTDB taxonomy): Bacteria > Bacillota > Clostridia > Oscillospirales > Acutalibacteraceae > SIG587. The sequence continues at coordinate 227 of JAZSBX010000150.1, read as the reverse complement.
CCGAAGTTTGCTTCAACGCTTAAGTTCACCTTAAGACTTGCGGCACCCTGCATTTCTTCCTCCAGAATGCGGCAAACCTTTTCCTTTAAATCATCACGGCACTCCACAATAAGTTCATCGTGCACCTGCAAAATAAGCTTTGCATCAAGTTTTTCTTTTTTAAGGCGTTCATCCACCCTAATCATAGCAATTTTAATGATGTCGGCGGCGGTGCCCTGAATGGGGGC
>JAZSBX010000149.1:0-3390 GCA_045602605.1 Acutalibacteraceae bacterium | reverse complement strand
GGTCTTGCTTTCTTTCTTTACGGAATGAATGTTTTGTCATCAGGTCTTGAAAAACTTTCAGGCGGTAAATTGGAAAGAACTCTCCGCAAAATGACTGATAATCCTTTTAAAAGTCTTGTTCTCGGAGCAGGTATAACCATTGCCATTCAGTCTTCTTCAGCAATGACCGTTATGCTGGTTGGCCTTGTAAACTCAGGCATAATGCAGTTGTCTCAAACGGTTGGCGTTATTATGGGTTCTAACATCGGCACAACCCTTACAGCCTGGATTTTGAGCCTTGCAGGCATTGAAAGTGATAATGTTTTCATTAAAATGTTAAAGCCCGAAAGCTTTTCACCCCTTGTTGCCTTCATCGGTATTGCCCTTGTTATGATGGCTAAAAAGCAAAAGAAAAAAGATATCGGCGAAATTATGGTTGGCTTCGCAGTTTTGATGTACGGTATGGTGCTTATGGGCGATGCTATGGAGCCGTTGCAAAGCGCACCACAGTTTATAAGCATTTTAACAGCCTTTAATAATCCCATTATCGGCGTTTTGGTTGGCGCCGTGTTCACAGGTATTATTCAAAGTTCTGCCGCATCTGTGGGCATTCTCCAAACCCTTGCAATGGGTGGTAACATTACATACGGAATGGCAATTCCCATTATTATGGGTCAAAATATCGGTACCTGCGTTACTGCTATTATTTCCAGCTTTGGTGTTAATAAAAATGCGAAGCGCGTTTCGGTTGTTCACGTTGCTTTTAATATAATCGGTACCGCAATTTGTCTTATCCTGTTCTTTGGTCTTAATGCAATTTTTGATTTTGCATTTGTTGAGTCAGCAATTAATCCTATGCAAGTTGCACTTTGTCACAGTATTTTCAACGTTTTTGTCACAATCATTTTATTGCCCGCATCAAAACTCCTTGTTAAAATTGCGGAAAAGGTTATTCCGGATAAGGCGAGTGAGGAAGAAACATACACCCTTATTGATGAGCGACTTCTTAACACCCCTTCATTTGCTATTTCCGAGTGCATCAACACTACTACCGAAATGGCAAAAATTGCAAAGGACTCCATTTTAAACGCTCTTTCATTGCTTCAAAAATATGATGAAAAGCTGGTTGAAAATATTTTGGCCGATGAGGATAAACTTGATTTCTACGAGGACAAGCTGGGCTCTTACCTTGTTAAGCTTTCCTCAAAAGAGCTTTCAGATTCCGACAGCCGAAAGATTTCCCGTCTGCTTCACACAATCGGTGACCTTGAAAGACTTGGTGACCACGCAGTTAACCTGATTAAAACCGCAAAGGAAATAAACGAAAAGCAAATTTCTTTTTCAGCCGAGGCCTCTCGCCAGTTAAGCATCGCTACAAAGGCGATTTATGAAATCATTGACATAACGATTGAGGCATTCTCGAGTAATAATCTTGAACTTGCAGCCAACATTGAGCCTCTTGAGCAGGTTGTTGACGGCCTTATGTATGCCATTCGTTCTGGTCACATTGACCGTTTGCAAAGCGGCGAATGCACCATTGAACTTGGTTTTGTTCTTTCCGATATTATTAACAACTACGAGCGTATTTCCGACCACTGCTCAAATATCGGTGCAACACTTATTGAGGTTGCTCAAAACAGCTACGAAACCCACGAATATCTTAACTCCGTTAAATCTACGGATAACGGTGAGTTTAAAGAAAAATTCAATGCGTATGCAGCAAAATATTCATTAAAACAGTAAAGGAACCCCTATATAATGAAAAATTATTATCCCGAAATTACACCCTATATTTGGCAGCTATCCGACCTGTCTAACAAGCATTATAATATTAAGATGGAGTCGTATGCTGAACACAATGTAAAAAGAGGCCTTCGTGATATTGACGGTAAAGGCGTTGTAACAGGCCTTACCGAAATTTCTGATGTTAATTCCAGACGCATTTTGCCCGATGGAACAGAGGTGCCGTGCGATGGCGAACTGCGTTACCGCGGCGTTGACATTAACGATTTGGTTAATGGCTTTATGAAGGATAATCGCTACGGTTTTGAGGAAACAATTTACCTCCTGCTTTTTTCCGAACTTCCCACAGATGGCGAGCTTGCCCGTTTCAAAGAGCTTTTAGGCAGTTACAGAAGCCTTCCCGTTTCCTTTGTTCGTGATATGATTTTAAAGGCTCCCGGTAAAGATTTGATGAACATCATTTCTCGCTGTGTTTTGGCGCTTTACACCTATGATGATAACCCTGATGACATTTCGGTTGCCAACGTGCTCAGACAGTGTCTTTTCCTTATTTCCGTTTTCCCAATGCTTTCGGTTTATGCTTATCATTCCTTCCAGCACTATCACAATAACCAAAGCCTTTTTATTCACCATCCGAAAAAGGGGCTTTCAACTGCCGAAAACATTTTATCTCTTCTTCGCGAGGATGGAGAGTACACAAGTCTTGAAGCAAAAATCCTTGATTTAGCGCTTGTTCTTCACGCCGAGCACGGCGGCGGTAACAACTCTACCTTTACAACCCATGTTGTAACCTCCTCGGGCACCGACACCTATTCGGCGATTTCTGCTGCTCTCGGCTCTTTAAAGGGCCCCCGTCACGGTGGTGCAAACATTAAGGTTGTTAAAATGTTTGATGATATGAAGGAATCTATCAACACTAAAAATGATGATGAAATTAAGAATTATATCGTTAAACTTCTTGATAAAGAGGCCTTTGATAAATCAGGACTTATTTACGGTATGGGTCATGCGGTTTACACAAAATCCGACCCACGCGCTGAAATTTTAATGTCCTGCGCTAAAGAGTTATCAATGGAAAAAGGCGCCGAAGAGGAATATGAGCTTTATAGAAAATTCGCTAAATTTGCGCCTGAAATAATTGCAGAAAAGCGTAGAATTTATAAGGGAGTCAGCCCTAACGTTGACTTTTATTCAGGTCTTGTTTACAAATTGCTGAATCTTCCTTATGAGCTTTACACACCTATTTTTGCCGTTTCCCGTATTGTCGGCTGGAGTGCGCACAGAATTGAGGAAATTCAGTCAAACGGCAAAATTATTCGTCCTGCATATATAAACGTTAAAGACAAACGGCCTTATATACCCCTTGAAAATAGATAATCTTGACTTTTTAAAGCAAAGTATATATAATATTTTAGTAATTTAAAATATTTTATATACGGAGAGTTGTCCGAGTGGTCGAAGGTGCAGCACTCGAAACATAGTCGGGTCTGTCACTTGGCCTTCTCCGTAAGCCCTTTATTTATCGGGGTTTTCGTGACTTCGATTTGCATTTTCAGAATTCTGCATCTCGCAGTTTTCTCGCAATTTAGGTTTTGGCTTTGCCTTTACAATTTTATATAGAGACGTATCGAAGTGGGGACGTTGCCGAGCGCTGCCGGTGGCAGATGA
>JAZSBX010000148.1:0-6928 GCA_045602605.1 Acutalibacteraceae bacterium | reverse complement strand
GCGCCCTGCTTTATGCCTTTTCGGGCTTTTCAATTTACAACATTTTCTTTAACCATTTCCACGAAGCGCTTATCGTTTTCCCACTGCTTCTTTTAAGCCTTGAACTGCTCATAACCGAAAACAAACGCGGCTTTTTTGCATTTATGGTTTGCATTTGCGCCGTGACTAACTACTTTTTCTTTTTCGGAATGGTGGTTTTTGCGGTTATTTATTTCTTTGTCCGCGTTTTCACAGGTTGCATCAAACCCCGTTTTTCAAGATTTCTTGTCATACTCTTTGAAGCGGTGCTGGGCGTGGCAATGTCGGCAGTTATTCTGCTTCCTGCAATTCTTTCCATTTTAGACAACTCCCGTGTTTCCAGCATCAATATGGGCTGGAACGCCATTATGTACGGCAAGGAGCAAATTTACCTTAACATTATCGAGTGCTTTTTCTTCCCACCCGATTTACCTGCCCGCCCTGTATTTTTCCCTGGCGCCGATGTAAAGTGGTCCTCCCTCGGCGGCTGGTTGCCCCTTTTCGGAATGGTCGGCGTGTTTGCATTTTGCGGCGCAAGAAAGGGCCACTGGATAAAGCGTATTATTTGTGTCAGCTTCGTTATGGCAATGTTCCCGATTTTAAACAGCGCCTTTTACGCTTTTAACACCTCCTATTATGCCCGTTGGTTTTATATGCCCATTTTAATGATGTGCCTTGCAACGGCAGTTGCTATTGAGGACGTTGATATAAATTGGAACTCGGCTTGGAAATGGGTTGGATTTATAACCCTTGCCTTCACCCTTGTTATTGGTTTCTTCCCCCAAAGGGTTGGAAGCGGTGAAGAGGAAAAGATTATTTTCGGTCTTTATTCTCAAGATGAAAGCCTTATGTATATTCTTCGCTTCTTTATCACCTGCGGCATTTCGATTCTTTCTTTGCTGTTTGTGAGACTTCTTATGAGGATTAGAAACGAGGGAAAACTGAAAACCTTTTATAGAAGCGCCCTTGTGCTGCTTTGCGTTATAACCGTTACCTATTCGGCTATTTTCGTAGGCACGGGTAAAACCCATTCCTTCAGCAGTAAAGAGGTTATGATTCCTCAACTTATTGAAGGTGAGGTAAATTTAGAGGGTAGTGAAAACTACCGCGTTGACGTTTACGATGGCGTTGATAACACCGCAATGTATTTAGGACTTCCCACAATTAACGCCTTCCACTCGGTTGTGCCTGCCTCTATTATGGAGTTTTATGAGTTTATCGGCATCACCCGTGACGTTGCAAGCCGACCTGAAGCCAGCTACGAAGCATTAAGAAGCTTTTTGTCGGTTAAATATCTGCTTAACCGCGATAACGGAAACAGTTTCTTAAACTCCTTTAACGAGCCGGTTATCACAGGCTTTGAATATAAGGAAAGCCAAAGCGGATATTACATTTATGAGAATAAAAACTACATTCCTTACGGCTTTTCCTATGATTATTATATGACCGAGGAGGACTGCGCAGGCTATACGGGCGACACCCTGGTCCGACTGATGCTAAAAGCAGTTTTATTAAGTGATTATGATGCGCTGAAATACAGCCACCTGCTCACCGATATTGATGAAATAAGAAATGAAAATTCTTATGATTTCAGTATTTCCATTACAAATGATGATACCCTTGCTGAAGACTGTCAAAAGCTTGCCGCAACCTCTGCCGTTTCCTTTGAGCGTGACAACAATGGTTTTACTGCCACGGTTATAAGGCAAAAGGCAAACCTTGTATTTTTCTCGGTGCCTTTTGAAGATGGTTGGTCGGCCACCGTTAACGGTAAAGAGGCCGAAATCATAAAGGCAAACAAAGGCTTTATGGCGGTTGTTGTGCCGGAAGGAACAAGTATAATCCGTTTTGATTATAAAACGCCCGGTCTTGAAATCGGTCTTTACACAACTCTAACATCAGCAGTTGTTTTGCTGATTTATGCCGTAATTGCAAACTTTGTTATTAAGAATAAACAAATGGATAAAGATATGCAGGAGTACCCCGAGGGTGATGCTCTTGTGCTTAAATGGCGCGATGCTGAATTTTTAGAGCAAACAGAGGCCATGACACAAGAGGCAGAGGAAAATAAATCTATCCTTGATGACCTGCCCGAAAAAAATGATTTCCTCATAAGCAGCGAGTTCGAAAACGGATTCAAACTTAACTTCGGCGATTTTGAGGATAAGGAAAACTAACCCTTGACAAAATAAAAGGGCAGTGCTAAAATTAGTTTCGACAAAAGGGAGCTTGATTGACTCAGGCTGAGAGGAAGCCATTCTGCTTCGACCTGTAACCTGATGCGGATAATACCGACGTAGGATAATATTCAAACGTTTAAAACCGCAGAGCATTTTGTTTCTGCGGTTTTTTATTTCGTCAAATATTTTCGTGTCGCATTCGGTCACCTTTTGTCAAAGCAAGGGTGGGCCGGGTCGACACAGCGCGCCCTTAATAAAACTTTTAAAGAGGGTAGAAAAAATGAATGAAAAAACTCAAAAATTAACGGTAAGCGCAGTTATGATTGCCCTTGCCACAGCGTTAAGTTTTGTAAAGCTTTGGGAAATGCCTTTAGGTGGCGCTGTAACGCTTCTTTCAATGCTTCCCATGTGCCTTTTATCGGTTATGTACGGTGTCAAATGGTCGGCGCTTCCTTGCTTTGTTTACTCCGCTATTCAAATGGCCGTAAGCGGTGTTTTCGGTTGGGGCCTTACACCTGCCGTTTTGGTGGGCGCCATTGTTTTTGATTATCTTGCGCCTTTTACCTGCCTTTGCTTTGCGGGGTGTTTCAGAAAAAGAGGGCTTTGGGGCATTGTTTTGGGAATTCTCACGGTTTGTGTTGTAAGGTTTTTATTCCATTTTGCTTCGGGCTGCATTTTCTTCAGAAGCTATGAACTGTTTAACAATCCATACCTGTGGTCCCTTGCCTACAACGGCACCTTTATGCTTCCCGAACTAGGGCTAACTCTTGTGGGCGCTGTGGCGCTTTTCAAGGTGCCTGCTATCAATAAATTTATTAAATTTTAGAGGGTGTTTTTTTGAACCGTTGCTTCATTTTTGGCGCGTTAGATATTTCCGCGTTGCGAGAAGTTCCAACTAAAAGCGACTATGTCATCGCCGCCGATAAAGGGGTTTTAGTAACCGAGAAGTTTAATATAACTCCTAATTTGGTGATTGGTGATTTCGATTCCTTGGGCTTTGTTCCAACGGGTGAAAACGTTATTAAACTCAACGTCCGTAAGGATGACACCGATGTTGGCTTCGCCGTTAAAACGGCGCTTGATAAAGGGTGTAAGGATTTTGTGTTTTACGGCTGTGTTGGCGGAAATTTAAGCCACACCCTTGCTAACCTGCAAATCGCCAAGTGTTTAAGCGAAAATGGTTTAAAAGCGGTGCTTTACGGGGAAAGGGAGGTTATAACGGTAATTCACAACACCTCGGTTTCCTTTCCCCCTGAAAAACATGGCAGGGTTTCGGTTTTATCTTTAAGCGATGAAAGCTTTTGTGTGACCATAGAAAATCTTTCATACACATTAAAAAACGCCACCCTTAAAGCCAACGAGCCTCTTGGGGTTAGCAATGAATTTATCGGCCGTGAGAGTCGCATTTCGGTTCAAAACGGTTGCCTTGCCATTATTGAGGAAAACTAAAAAAAGTCCGTTACAGTCAAACTGTAACGGACTTTTTGTTTTGTTTGTTTTAAGCGATAATGCAACCGTTTGGACAAACCTTTGCACATTCACCGCAACCTGAGCAAAGCTCCTGATTAATGGAGGCAAGGTTATCGGTAATAGTGATAGCCCCTGTCGGGCAGACTTTTGCGCATTTTGTGCAACCAATGCAGGCGTTTTTGCAGGCCTTCATTGCAACGCCGCCCTTGTCCTTGCTTTTGCAGGCAACTGCAAATTTATAATCGGCGGGTAAAATGGAAATGAGCCCTTTGGGGCAGGCCTTTGCGCAAAGACCGCAGGCAGAACAAAGGTCTGTATCTACCTTTGCGGCGCCGTAATCCAGCGAAATAGCCTTTTTGTCGCAGGCGGCGGCACAGTCACCAAGGCCTATGCAACCAAACTGACAGACAAGAGGACCGTTGTAAAGAAGTGAGGCGGCGGCGCAGGTGTTAATGCCTTCGTAGCGGTATTTTGAAACGGTTTTCTCATCGGTCATACCGCAGGCAACAAAGGCGACCTTTTTTTGAACAGCAACCTCAACGCCGAGAATTTCTGAAAGCTCTGCGGCGGTTTTTTCACCGCCAACAGGACATTTGTCGCACTCGCTTTCGCCCTTCACAATGGCCTCGGCATAGCCATCACAGCCTGAATAACCGCAGGCGCCGCAGTTGGCACCTGGAAGGGCGGCGCGAACGGCTTCAAATTTTTCATCGGTTGGAACAGCAAAAAACTTTGAGGCAAATGAAAGTCCAACGCCGCAGATAAGGGCAATAACGCCAACAACGGCGGCGGCTAATAAAATCTCTACCATATTATTTGCCTCCTATTCCCGCAAAGCCGAGGAAGGAGAGGGAAACAATGGCTGCCGCAATAAGAGTAATGGGCAGACCCTTAAGGCCCTCGGGAATGTCGGCTTCATCAAGTTTTTCTCTAACCCCTGCAAAAATCACCATTGCAAGCAGGAAACCCAGTCCTGCAGAAAGGGCATTTACAAGCGATTCCAAAAAGGTAAGTTCCTTTGTGAAGTTAAGAATTGTAATGCCCAAAACTGCACAGTTGGTGGTGATAAGAGGCAGGTAAATTCCAAGCGCGGAATAAAGGGGAGGGGAGAATTTCTTAATCGCAATCTCCAAAAGCTGAACAATGGCGGCAATTATAAGGATAAATACGATGGTTTGAAGATAGGCAAGACCGCCGGGCACTAAAATGTAGGCATAAATCGGATATGTAGCGGCGGTTGCAATTAGCATAACTGCCGTAACCGCCACACCCATTGAGGCGGCTGTCGGCACCTTTTTAGAAACGCCCAGGAAGGGGCAAATGCCGAGAAATTTTGATAAAATCATATTCTCGGTGAGAAGGCCTGCAAGCAAAATGGAAATAAAATTACTCATTGTCACTTACCTCCTCGGTTTTGTTTGTTTCTTCGGTTTTGATTTCGGCCTGCTCGGTTGCTTCGGCGGTAACCGTTTGGCAGGAACCCTGGTCGCAGGCTCCGCAGTTGCCGGGACAACCGCCACAGCCTAAACTCTTAACCGGTTTTTTACCCATAGCCGTGGCAAGCTTGTTTGAAACTGCAACTAAAACGCCGAACACAAAGAAGCCGCCGGGTGGGAGAATCATAACAATCATAGGGTCAATGAAGTCAGAGGTGATGGGCAGACCGAAAACCGAGCCTGCGCCGATAAGCTCTCTTATTGCACCCATAAGGGTGATAACCGCGGTGAAGCCAACGCCCATTCCAAGCCCGTCTAAAATGCTGGGCAAAACGGGATTTTTGCAGGCAAACATTTCGGCTCTGGCTAAAATGATGCAGTTAACAACGATAAGGGGCAAATAAATGCCGAGAGCCGCATCAATAGCGGGTAAAAATGCTTTAACGAGCATTTGGATAATTGTAACGAAACTTGCAATAATGGTGATAAAGGCAGGAATTCTTACCTTGTCGGGAATAACGTTGCGAAGCAGAGAAATAACAAGGTTTGAACCAACCAGAACCAAAGTTGCCGCAACACCCATACCAATGCCGTTAATAGCGGCAGTGGTTATTGCAAGAGTGGGGCAGGTGCCGAGCAGAAGGCGTAAAACAGGGTTTTCCTTAATGAGACCGTTGGTGAAGTATTTAAGGTTTTTGTTACTCATTTTCGGTTCCCTCCTGTTCTGATGCCACCGAAAGTGCGGCATCGCCAAAATTTTCGCTGTAAATGGTAAGCGCCTCATTTACGGCTTTCGTTACAGCCTTTGAAGAAATGGTGGCGCCGGTTACGGCGTTGATTTCATTTTTTTCGGCGCTGGCTCCGTTTTTAACAACGGTTATTTCATCCGACAGGTTTAAAAACTGTGAGTAAAAGCCTTCTTTTGTAACGTTTTGACCAAGACCTGGTGTTTCATCGCTTGCCGAAAGAATGGAAACGGCAAGGATTTTTCCTGCTGGGTCAAGGGCGGTCATAACCTTAATGTCGCCACCGTAGCCTTTAGCACTGGTTACGAAAATATAACCTGCAACGGCGCCGTTTTTCTCGGCGGTGTAAATTTCTTTACCTTCGGTTTTTGTGTAACCTTCAGCGGGAAGCACCTCCTGCATTGCGGCGGTTTGTGTCGTTTTTTCAAGTTTTGTAATGATGTCGGCGGTAAAAAAGTTTGTAACGCCTAAAAGAAGGGTTGCCACAAGGCAAATTACAAGGAGGGTTGCGCTTGGAACAATAATTTCTTTGTTTTTCTTAATAAAGCTGATTATAAAATCCCAAATCTTACGCATTTTTGTTGTCCTCCCATCCAAAAGGTTTGAAAGAGGGCAAATGGTTTATGTGAGGGGTTAAAATGTTCATAATAAGAATGGAATATGAAACACCCTCGGGAAGGGAAGCAAACTCCCTAATTATAACGGTGAGAACACCGCAACCAATACCGAAAATCGCCATTCCCCAAGGTGTTTTCGGGGTGGTAACATAGTCGGTTGCCATAAATATCGCGCCAAGGAGTAATCCGCCCGATAAAATGCAGGTTAAAGGATTTCCGCCAAGGCAAAGGGTAAAGAGCGCGGCGGAACCGATGAAGCACAAGGGGATGATGGGGGAAATAATACGGCGCACAAGCAAATAAGCAAAGCCGATAAGCAGCATAAGTGCGCTTGTTTCGCCAATAGAGCCCGCGTGGGTACCTAAAAATAATTCCTTAAGGGTTTCGGTGGCAGGCTCGGCCGCAAGGGGGGTTGCGCTGCTTACAACATCGGAAAACGGGGGATAGAAGGTTGTCATAGC
>JAZSBX010000147.1:0-4257 GCA_045602605.1 Acutalibacteraceae bacterium | reverse complement strand
GCCCATTTTAAAGCAAATGGGATTCCCCCAAAAGGCGGCGCACAAAAATGCGGTGGCGGTCATACTGCCCATAACCCTAATCAGCGCCACCCTTTATATTTTGGGCGGCAGGGTAGCCCTTTTGGATGCCTTGCCGTTTATCCCTTTAGGGCTTGTTGGCGCCATGGCAGGCACGGCGGTTATTCAAAAAATTTCCCCTGTTTTTCTCAAAAAGATTTTTGCCCTTTTTATGATTTGGGCAGGAGTGAGGTTGTTTTTCTGATGTGGATTTTAAATAGCCTTGCAGGCTTTTTTTCGGGACTTATCGGCAGTATGGGGCTTGGCGGCGGCGCAGTTTTGCTCATTTACCTCACCGTTTTTGAGAAAACGCCCCAATTTAAGGCGCAGGGGATAAACCTGATTTTCTTCGTGCCCATAGCCGTGGTCAGCATTATAATCTATTCCTTTAAAAAGGAAATCAAATGGAAAGCCATTCTACCCATTATTTTCGGCGGCGCCCTTGGCAGTTTTGGCGGACTGTACCTTTCAAGGCTTATGGGGGAAGGCTGGGTGTCCAAAATTTTCGCGGTTTTGCTCATTGTTTTAGGAGTAAAGGAGTTTTTTGCAAAGAGCCCCTTGAAAAAGGAAGAAAAAGGTGGTATAGTTAAAAAAGAATAAATGTTCGGAGGACTGCCTTTATGTCAAAACAGCCTTTAACCGAAAAGCAGGAAAGGGTTTATCAGTTCCTTGTTAAATGTTCGGGTGACGGTTTGCCCCCAACGGTTCGTGAAATTTGCGCCGCAACGGGCATTAAATCAACCTCATCGGTTCACGGAATTTTAAACCTTTTGGAGGAGGCGGGCTACATTGAGCGTGACGCCCGTTTTTCGCGAGCCATTAAAATCGGCGGCGCGGCGGATGCTTCCTTTGTGCCACTGGTCGGCAAGGTAACGGCAGGCACCCCCATTTTGGCTGTTGAGCAGATTGAGGATTACATTCCTTACCCTTCAAAGGATGCCACGGGTCTTTTTGCTCTCAGAGTTTCGGGGCTTAGCATGAGGGATGCGGGCATTTTAGATGGTGACATTATCGTTGCCGATAAGAACGCCTACAGTCGCTCGGGGGATATTATCGTTGGAATGGATGGGGAGGAGGCCACCGTTAAGCGCCTTAAAATTGAAAAAAGCGGGCAGGTTATCTTTATGCCCGAAAACCCCGATTTTTCACCCATTTATCCCGAAAAGCCGGAGGTTCTCGGCAAGGTTATAGGAGTTTATAGGAAGTACTAAAAATGATAAAATACGTTGAAATTTTTACCGATGGCGCCTGCTCGGGCAATCCGGGTCCCGGTGGCTGGGGCGCAATTCTCAGATACGGAAACAAGGAAAAGGAGCTTTGCGGCGGCGAAAAGGTGACCACCAACAACCGAATGGAACTGACCGCCGTTATTTCGGCGCTTTCGGCTTTAAAGGAGCCCTGCCTTGTAAAGCTTACAACCGATTCCAAATACGTTGTGGACAGCATCACCCTCGGCTGGGCCGAAAGCTGGAAGGCAAACGGCTGGCGAAAGGCCGATAAAAAGCCTGCCTTAAACAGCGACCTTTGGGAGGAACTTTTGTCCCTTTTGAAAAAGCATCAGGTTCAGTTTAATTGGGTTAAAGGCCACGCAGGTCACAGGGAAAACGAGCGCTGTGATGCTCTCGCTGTAAATTTTTATAAAAATTTGTAGAGCGCTATTGAAAAACAAAGCAAAATGAGGTACAATAGTGCGGTAAAATGTTAAAAAAAGGAACTCATTTATGGATAAAATGATTTATGCAGACAATGCCGCAACCACAAAACTGTCGAAAACGGCGCTTGATGCAATGATGCCATATTTAACCGAGGAATACGGTAACCCTTCAAGCCTTTACGCCCACGGAAATTCCGCCAAAGCAGGCGTTGAAAAGGCAAGAGAGCAGGTGGCCTGTGCCATCGGCGCGCTTCCCCGTGAGATTTATTTTACAGCGGGCGGCAGCGAGGCCGACAACTGGGCTATTAAAGGTGTTGCCAGGGCTTTGGCCAAAAAGGGCAAAAAACATATTATTTCCACAAAATTTGAGCACCACGCCGTGCTTCACACTCTTACTGCTCTTGAAAAAGAGGGCTTTGAAGTGACCCTTTTAGACGTTCACGAAAACGGCATTGTAAGGGTGGAGGAACTTAAAAACGCTATTCGCGAGGATACGGCGCTGGTCAGCGTTATGTATGCCAACAATGAAATCGGCACCCTGCAGCCTATAACCGAAATCGGTGAAATCTGCAAAGAGAAAAAGGTGCTTTTCCACACCGATGCCGTTCAGGCGGTTGGTAACGTTCCCATTGACGTTAAGGCTCAAAACATTGACCTGCTCTCAATGTCGGCTCACAAATTCCACGGCCCCAAAGGTGTTGGCGCCCTTTATATAAGGCGCGGTCTTATCATTCCGAACCTTGTTGACGGCGGTGCGCAGGAGTGGGGCAAAAGAGCAGGCACCGAAAACACCCCCGGTATTGTGGGAATGGGCGCGGCCATTGAGGAAGCGGTTGCCACAATGGAACAAAGAGCCAAAAAGTGCAAGGAAATTTCCGATTACATTATAGACAACGCGCTGAAAATTGAAAAATCCCGCTTAAACGGTGATAGACAAAACCGACTCCCCGGCAATGTTAATATGTGCTTTGAGGGCATTGAGGGCGAGTCCTTACTTTTAATGCTTGATTTAAAGGGCATTTGCGCATCCTCTGGCTCGGCCTGCACATCGGGCTCGTTGGACCCCAGCCACGTGCTGCTCTCCATCGGTTTAAAGCACGAGGTTGCCCACGGCTCACTTCGTTTATCGTTTAGCGATGAAAACACCCTTGATGATGCGAAATATATTGTAGAACAGTTAGAACCCATCGTTTGGCGGCTGAGAGAAATGTCGCCTTTGTGGCTTCATATAAAGGAGAACGAACAGTAATGTATACAAGTCAGGTTATGGACCATTTCACCAACCCCCGCAATATGGGTGAAATTAAGGATGCCAATGGCATTGGTGAAGTCGGAAATGCCAAATGCGGCGATATTATGCGCATTTATTTGAAAATTGAAAACGGAATTATTGAGGACGTTAAATTTATGACCTACGGCTGCGCCTCGGCAATTGCTACCTCCTCAATTTCCACCGAAATGATAAAGGGCAAACCCATCGAGGCCGCGATTAACCTTAAAAATAAGGATGTTGTTGACCTGCTTGGCGGTCTTCCTACGCACAAAATTCACTGCTCGGTTTTGGCAGAGCAGGCAATCAAAGCCGCTTTAGCCGATTACTACACCCGTCAGGGCATTGACCCCGAGCCCATTTTAGGTAAAACCTGCAGTACCTGCGACCACTGCGAGTCCTGTCACGGTTAAGGCTGACGAGAGTCGAACCCATCACGCCTGACAAATAATAATTTTCCGTTTTTTCTTGTCTCATCATTTGTAATACGAAAGTATTACTGCATTCTTCGACTTCGACCTCCCAAAAAATTATTTATTTGGCAGGTCGTAGAGTTTCTCTCTGCCTCATTTTTTCGGAAGGCGAAGCGTGAAATTTGCAGTAAGGCTGCCGCCTTACAAAAATGAACGCAAGAAAGGCGATAAAAGGCGGCGAGTGAAACCGTAATGGGTTCGTCTCTCGTCAGCCTAAGAATTAGTCTGTTCGCAAAATCCAGACTTTAAACAAAACTAAGGAGTTCCCGTTATGAAAACAAAAATAGATATTAAATTCGTTGCCACATCAGCCGTCATAGCCGCGGCTTATGTGGCTTTGTCTTTGCTTTCGGCTGCCTTTGGCCTTGCTTTCGGCCCCGTGCAGTTTCGCATTTCCGAGGTGCTTTGTGTTTTGCCCGTTTTCACCCCTGCGGCTGTCCCGGGGCTTTTCGTGGGCTGCATTATTTCAAACCTTTTAAGCTTTTCGCCCCTTGATATTTTGTTCGGCTCCCTTGCCACCCTTATTGCGGCTGTGCTCACAATGGCTTTTAAAAATATCAGGTTTAAGGGCGTTCCCCTTTTGTCCCTTTTTCCGCCCGTTATTGTGAACGCCGTAATCGTGGGCGCCGAAATCGCAGTTTTCTTTATGCCGGAGGATGCTTTCCTCACCGCCTTTTTAATAAACGCCGCACAGGTGTTTTTAGGGCAGGCGGCCGTTTGCTATATCCTCGGAATACCCTTTTATTTAGCAATGAAAAGGGTAAGGTTTTAGAAAGAATTGCAAAAAAGAAGATTGTTTTTAT
>JAZSBX010000146.1:0-2573 GCA_045602605.1 Acutalibacteraceae bacterium | reverse complement strand
CGTTCGGTTGAACGCCGCCGTTGGGCTTAATGAACGGAGGGAATAGAGATGAAAAAGTTATTTAACAAAGACAACAAACCCAAAAAGCTCCGTAACAAAGCCCTTTTCAAAAGGGGAGGCTACGCCATTGCGCTGACCGCCATTGTAATCGTTGGCGCAGTTGTTTTAAATGTTTTGGTTGGCGCGTTAGCCCAGCGTTTTCATTTGACCTTTGACCTTACAACAGACAAAATCAACAGCGCAAGTGAGGAAAATATTGAATATATTAAGGGCGTTAAGGAAAAGGTGACTATTTCCCTTCTTTCCACCGAGGATGATTACGCAAGCTATATGGATTACTACGCCCAAAACCTGTTTATGGCGCAGGATTCAACGGGTGAATATTATAATCAGACCGTCAGGCTTCTTAATCAGTACGCCGATTACAACGAGAACATCACCTTGAAATTCATCGACCCGCAGGAGCCTGAATTTGCCGAGGTGCAGTCAAAATATTCTTCGGAGGATTTTGTTTACGGTGACATTTTGGTGGAAACAACCTTTAAGGGTGAAAACAATGCCGACATAACCCGTCACAAGATTCTTTCCTATGCTGATATTTACAGCCTTACCGATGAATCGGGAATGGCAAGCTATGGCTACGGTTATTACACCGTTTCGGGCTCTAACCTTGAAACGGTGCTTACAAGCGCCATTGCTTCGGTAACCTCAACCGAAACCAAGACCCTGGCCTATTTAAAGAGTGTCAGCTCTGACGGCGCTTTCACCGCGCTTCGTAGCATTTTGGAACTTAACAATTATATCATTGAAGAGGTAAACGATGAGTTAATTACCAAGCTGCCCGAAAACATTGACGGAGTTGTTCTTGTTGCGCCCACAAGGGATTTAACGGGCGCTGAGCTTGACGTTATCAATAACTACCTTAAAAATGACGGTAAGCTTGGGGGCTCATTTATCTATTTTGCAAGCATTGCAAGTCCCTCAATGCCCAACTTTAACGAGTTTTTAACCGAGTGGGGAATTAAGCAGGGAAGCGGAATGCTTTTTGAAACAAATAAAAACTATCTGCTTAGCGAAACAAAGCCTTCAACCCTTGCTATGCTACCTACGGCCAACTCGCTTTTCGGCGCTAATAAATATTTCATTTGCTCAAACAACGTGCCCTTTGAAATCACGGGAACCGTTAACAACCTTTGCGAGGTAACCGCCCTTGCCAACACAAGTGACGGCGTTGCCATTGCTCCCGTTGATGCTGAAGCCACCTGGAGTGGCGCCGAGTCTGCCGAGAAAAAATCCTTCCCCACAATTCTTATGTCCGAGACTCAAAACTACGTTGACAACGTTCAAATGAAGAGCTATGTTATGGCATTTTCCAGCTTTGACCTCATTAACGAAAGCTGGCTTAATGAAGACAGCCTTAATAACCTTGATTCGGTTTTGGGCGTTACCGCAAAGGCAACGGGAATGGCTGATACCTCAATTGTTTTCACAACCAAAACCATTGAAGCCGATAACTACTATTCCAAGGTTACGGCAACCAAAACAACCGTTATAAGGGTTATTTTCCAATACACTATTCCCGTATTACTCCTTGCCCTTGCAGTGTATGTGTTTATCAGGAGGAAAAATAAATAATGGATAACACTCCCGAAAACAAAACCCCCGAAATTTACGAAGAATCCACCGTATTTTCGGCTCCCAAGGAGCACAACGACAAGCCCAAAAAAAGCGGCGGCAGGGTAAAGAAAATCATTGCCGCCCTTTGCGCGGTGGCAGTGCTTGTGGGCGGCACCTTTGCCGTTATAAAACTTATTCCCGTTATTGAGGAAACGACTATCGACAATGATAAATCGGCCGTTGTGACAGAATTTTCCAGTGATGATTTTGAAAGGGTTACCCTCCAAAACGGGGATAAAAAGCTTGTGCTGGTGTCGGCTATTACCGAGGAGGACGACTCTTCCTCCATAAGCTGGACACTTGAGGGATATGATGCCGAGCTTATTGACTCCTACTATGTTCAGCAAACCGTAAGCGAGCTTGCCGCCATTACCGCCCTTCGCAAAATGAAAAATGCAGATTCGGATTACGGTTTTGGTGATTCTGAAACCTCTGTAGCTTTTGAAGGCAGGGGCGAAACCGCTGATTTCACAATAACCGTGGGGGGCGATTCTCCCGATGGACGCGGTAGGTACGTTAAAACCTCCCTTTCCGAAACCGTTTATCTTGTTGAGAACACCGAAATTGCCGAGTTGTTTAACGATGACCTGCACTACGCTTTAAATAATAATTTGGGTGGCTTTGAACAAAACAGCGACAACGGTGATTATTTTACCGATGGAGAACTTACTATTTACGATAGCATTGTGGTAAGCGGCCATAATTTCCCCGTTCCTATGAAGGTGGTAAAAAACAACGATGATTCCTACATTGGTTTTCAGGTTATTTCGCCTATGAACCGTTATGCTTATGAGACAAAGGATTTTCTCACCGTCTTCGGCCAGGGTATCGCTTGCGCGGGCACCTATTCCTTTGATAAGAGCGATGCTTCTCTTAAGAAATTCGGTCTTGATAAT
>JAZSBX010000145.1:0-17538 GCA_045602605.1 Acutalibacteraceae bacterium | reverse complement strand
AAAGGGGATACAGCGTGAGGAAACACCTGCTACCTCTTTAAGTTTTTCCTCACATTCTCTGTCGCCGCACCACATAGCTCTTATAAATCCCGGCTTGGTTTCGGCAATTTCGGTCATTTCTTCAATATTCTTTGCATCGTAGGTGGCGGTGTTTCTGTGCTCAAGGGCTTTGCTAAACATACCGTCACGAACGGCATCTAAAAGTTTCGGAATTTCCGTCTTAAGGTCGGTGAGTTTAACAACCGTCTTTTCCCTGTTATCGCGGCGAACAACAACGCACTCACCGTTTTCAATGTCACGGGGACCGATTTCAATTCTGAGTGGCACGCCCTTCATTTCATATTCGGCAAACTTCCAGCCCGGTGACTGGTCGGATAAATCAATTTTGGCGCGGCAAATCTTTTTAAGGCCTTCGTAAACCTCGGTGGCCTTTTCGGTTACACCCTCTTTATGAGAGGCGATGGGAACAACCACAACCTGAATGGGGGCAACCGCAGGGGGTAAAACAAGGCCGTTATCATCGCCGTGGGTCATAATAATAGCGCCGATTAAACGGGTGGAAACGCCCCAAGAGGTCTGGAAGGGCGTGGAAAGCTTGTTTTCCTTATCGGTGTACTGAATGCCGAAGGCCTTTGCAAAGCCATCGCCAAAGAAGTGTGAGGTGCCGCTTTGAAGCGCCTTACCATCGTGCATAAGAGCCTCAATAGTGTAGGTTTCAACCGCCCCTGCGAAACGCTCTTTTTCGGTTTTAATGCCCTTAATTACGGGCATTGCCAGATAGTCTTCGGCAAATTTTGCGTAAATATTAAGCATTTGTACCGTTTCTGCCTGAGCCTCCTCGGCGGTGGCGTGAATGGTGTGGCCCTCCTGCCAATGGAACTCGCGGGAACGCAGGAAGGGACGGGTGGTCTTTTCCCAACGAACAACGCTACACCACTGGTTATAAAGCTTTGGTAAATCGCGGTAGGAATGAATAATGTTTTTATAATGGTCGCAGAAAAGGGTTTCAGATGTGGGGCGCACACAAAGGCGTTCCTCTAAAAGGTCGTTACCGCCGTGGGTAATCCAGGCGGCCTCAGGGGCAAAGCCCTCAACGTGGTCCTTTTCAATTTGGAGCAGGCTTTCAGGGATAAACATAGGCATTGAAACGTTTTCGTGACCCGTTTCCTTGAACATTCCATCTAAAATTTTCTGAATGTTCTCCCAAATTGCCCAGCCGTAGGGGCGGATAATCATACAACCCTTAACCGAGGAATAGTCCATAAGTTCAGCCTTGGACACAACATCGGTGTACCATTTTGCAAAATCCTCATCCATTGAGGTTATAGCCTTTACCATTTTATCGTTTTTTGCCATTTCTAATCACCAAATTTGTTCTAAAATATTATGCTTTGCTTTTCAGCAATTATTTATATCAGTTTCGCTGTAGTTACCAAGGAAGGTGAAATCGGGAAGCTCATCGCCTAACTCACAAAGCAACTTTACCGTTTCGCTTTCCTGAACCTTGCCTGAAAAGTCAAGGTAAAATTCGTATTCAAATTTTCCGTTTCTTGCCGCGTGGGACTCAATTTTCGTAAGATTAAGCCCCTCCAAAGCAAAGCGGTTTAAAATTTTGTAAAGTGAGCCCGTAACGTGGGGCAACATAAACACAACGCTTGCTTTATCGGCATTCTTTGGAATAATAAGTTTTTTTGAAATCACAACGAACCTTGTGCTGTTAACCCTAACGGTTTGAATGTTCCTTGCGAGAACTGTAAGTCCATAACTTTTAGCCGCCTCAAGTGAACCTATTGCCGCGCAGGTTTTATCCCCTTTTTCTGCAACGAATTTCGCCGCAAGAGCCGTGTTGGCATACTGCACGGGGGTAAAGCCGTGTTCTTTAATAAAAGCCTCGCTTTGGCTTAATGCCTGGGAGTGGGAATAGACCGTTTTAATATCCTTAAGCTTACTGCCCTTAACACCCAAAAGATTTTCGTTAACCTTAAGCACTGCAGCGCCCACAATAAAGTGGCGGTATTTAAGAATTAAATCGTAAACCTCGTGAACGGAGCCCGCGTTTGAATTTTCAACCGGCACAACGCCGAAATCGGCCTCGCCGCTTTCCACGGCGGCAAAAACACTTTCAAAGTTTTCGTAAAACTGAATTTCCCCGTTTTTGAAAAGATTTTTTGCGACAAGGTGGGAAAATGCGCCCTCGGTGCCCTGACAGGCAATAACACCTTTGTCCGAAAGGGTGCTTGGGGCATTTAAAATCGCCTGACCTAAATCCGACTCTTTTTGCATAAGATTGTGCTGTCGCTGCCTCGATACGCTCATAATCTCACGGTAAACCGAGGCAATGCTGTTGCCGTGCTCGCCACCGTTTTTAGTGACTTCTTCAATAATTTGCTGTTCTCTTTCGGAATTAAGCACAGGCAAACCGTTTTTTATTTTATAATCAGCAACGGCCAGCGAGCAGTCAAAACGCTTTTTTAAAAGCTCAACGATACCGTTATCAATTTTGTCAATTTCCTTTCGGATTTCCTTTAAATCCATTAAAGCCGTCCCTCCCCTGCCATAATATCGGCAAGAGCAACACAGAGCATTGCTTCAAGGGCAGGCAAAGCCCTTGGCACAATGCAGGGGTCGTGCCTTCCCTCAACCATTAAGGCAACGTTTTCGCCTGTTTTAAGGTTTACCGTTTCCTGAGGCACCGAAATTGAGGGTGTGGGTTTTAAAGCAACCCTAATAATTAGAGGCATTCCGTTTGTGATACCGCCGAAAATGCCGCCGCAATTATTGGTTTTGGTTTTAACGTTGCCGTTTTCATCAAAATAAAGGGTGTCGTTTGCCTGACTGCCAAGCATATCACCAAAGGCCTCGCCTGCCCCGAAGGAAACGGCTTTTACTGCAGGAATGCCGTAAAGCGCCGAGGCAATTATGTTTTCGATTCCCTTAAACATTGGGTTTCCAAGCCCTGCAGGAAGACCTGTTACGGCAAGTTCGATAATACCGCCAATGCTGTCGCCCTTTTGCCTTGCGGCCTCAATAACGGCGCGCATTTTTTCCTGTGCCTCGCCGTTAATAACCGAAAAGGGAGATTTGCTCAAATTTATAAGTTGCTCGGCCGAAATGTTAACCATATCAAATTCGCTGTCCATAGCTTCGCCGATTTTCAGAATGTGGCCGCCCACCGCAATTCCTTTTTCCGAAAGCGCGGTGCGACAAATGGTGCCGAGAGCCGTAATCGGGGCTGTGAGGCGACCTGAAAAATGACCGCCGCCGCGAATATCGTTCATTCCGCCGAATTTAACCCATGCGGCATAGTCACTATGTGACGGGCGGGGACAATCCCTTAAGTTGTCATAATTTTTGGAAACCGTATCAGAGTTTCTTATGATAAGGGCAAGAGGGGCGCCTGTGGTTTTGCCGTCAAGCACACCTGATAAAATTTCAAATTCGTCCCTTTCTTTTCGCGGTGTGGCAGTTTTATCCCTGCCGGGCGCGCGGCGACAGCGCTGAATTTCCATTTCATCGAAATCAATTTCAATACCTTTCGGAAGCCCTGTGAGCACGCCGCCAATGGCTGTGCCGTGACTTTCACCGAAAATACTTAAAACGATTTTCTCGCCGAAATTAGAATTCATTTACCTTTCCTCCGATTTTTGAGAAGTGACTGAAAAATTCAGGATAAGATTTGCTGACTGCCTCACTGCAGGTTATTTCGGTTTCGCCCTCGCAGTAGGCGGCGGCAACCGAAAATGCCATAACAATGCGGTGGTCGTTTGCGCCGTCAATTTTACCGCCCAAAACCTTACCGCCGTTAATAACAATGCTGTCGGAATATTCCTTAACATCAACGCCCATTGCTTTAAGGGTGGCACAAACAGTGGCAATTCTGTCGCTTTCTTTAAGGCGCAGTCTTGCGGCGCCCGTAATTTTGGTTTCGCCCTGACAAAAAGCGGCTGTTGCCGCAATGGCAGGCACCATATCGGGGATTTGCTCGACACAAACCGTAATGGGGCGAAGCGCCTTTCCTCTTTTAACGAAAAGCGTGTCGCCAACCATAGATATTTCGGCGCCGAATGCGGCAAAAACATCAAGAGCCGCCATATCACCCTGGGTTGAGGCAAAGTTAAGGCCGCTAAGAGCAATTTCGCCGCCCAATGCCGCCGCCGACATAAAGAATGCCGCCGCCGACCAATCGGCCTCGATTTTAACATTTTGGGGCGTGTATTTTTGACCGCCCTTTACAAAGTATCCGTTATTTAATCTTTCCACCTTAACGCCAAACTGCTCCATAACGGCGGCAGTCATTTGAACGTAAGGCTCTGATTCCAATTTGCCCTCAATTTCCACCGTGACATCACAGCCCATTAAGGGCGCGGCCATTAAAATGCCGCTGATATACTGTGAGCTAACATTACCCGGCAGGGTGAAATGCTCGCCTTTAAAGGTGCCGCTGATGTCAATAGGCAATTTATTACTGTTGCAATTAACCCCGTTTTGCCGAAGAATACGGCAAAGGTCATCAAATGGCCTTGCAGGGAGTCTGCCCTCGCCGATAAACTGTGCATCGGTGCCAAGCGCCGCTGCAACGGGAAGCAGAAATCTTGCGGTTGAACCCGATTCAAAGCAATTCAGCTTCACACCGCTTTTAGGGGTTATCCCCTGCACTATGTAACCCGTTTTACCCTCTTTAATTTGGGCGCCAAGCGCTTTAAGTGCGCAAACGGTGGCGTAAATATCACGAGAGGTGCAAAAGGGCTTTATCTCACTTTTTCCCCCTGCCAGCGCCGCGCAGATAAGCACGCGGTGGGCAACACTCTTTGAAGCAGGCAAATTCACCTTGCCGCAAAGGGCGCTCGGGGAAATTCTAACATTACTCATTTCCTTGCACTCCGAAAAAACTTTCTAATTCCGCAAGGGGAATTTTGTGGACATAGGCGTTGCCTATTTCCTTAATTAACACAAGATTTATAAATTCCGTGGTTGATTTTTTATCTCTGTTGCAAAGGGCAAGCAGTTGCGATATGGGCGCATCAACCTGGGTTTTAAGATTGAACTCCTTTAAAAGACATTCAATTTTTTCAGCCGTTCCTGCCTTTGTAAGGCCGTTTTGTTCGGCCGCCTTTGTTATCATAAGCATTCCAACGCCAACGGCTTCCCCGTGGGTTATGCCGCGAAAATCATAATAAAGTTCTATAGCGTGAGCCAGGGTGTGACCAAAATTAAGAAGTCGCCTTTCGCCGCTTTCCTTAAAATCGTTTTCAACAACCTGCCTTTTAATATCAACGCAGGAATAAATGATTTTTTCAAGGCTTAACGCCGCATCTTCAGAAGAAAGGCTGTCAAAAAGCTCTGCGCTCTTAATGGCGCCCGTTTTAATAACCTCTCCCATACCATCGCAGAAAAATTCCGAAGGCAGGGTGTCGAGGGTTGCGGTGTCGATTAAAACAAGGCGTGGGTTATGAAACGCGCCCACAAGGTTTTTGCCAAAGGGCAAATCACAGCCCGTTTTTCCACCAACGGAAGAATCAACCTGCGAAAGAAGTGTGGTGGGGATTTGAATAAAAACAATGCCGCGAAGATAAATTGATGCGGCAAAACCGACCATATCACCCGTAACTCCGCCGCCAAGTGCTATAACCATATCCTCTCTTGTCAGGCCGAAACGGCACATTGCATCAAGAATTGAGGAAACGGTTCCAAAGGTTTTGTTTTCCTCCCCTGCAGGGAAGGTGAAAAGGGAGGCGTTGAAATTTTCTTTCTCCAATGCAAAAACGATTTTTTTCGCATAAAGAGGTGCCACGTTGCTATCGGAAATAACAAGGATTTTTTTAGCCTTTGTAAGTGGTTTTATAAAATCGCAGCACTGCCCCAAAATATCACGGTCAATTAAAATATCATAAGGGGTGGGGGCTGCAACCGTCATTTTAAGCATAAAATTTACTGCTCCTAAATATTATTTTTAACAGCACTGAGTTTCTTTGAAAGGGTATCGAACATTTGGGGGGTGATTGACTGTGCGCCGTCACAAAGGGCGTGGGCAGGGTCGTTATGCACCTCAATAATAAGTCCGTCAGCCCCTGCGGCAACGGCCGCAAGGCAAAGTGGCTCTACCAGCCAGGAAATTCCACCCGAATGGCTTGGGTCAACAACAACGGGCAGGTGTGAAAGCTTTTTGAAAATGGGAATTGCCGAAATGTCAAGGGTGTTTCTTGTGTAGGTTTCGAAGGTGCGAACACCTCTTTCACAAAGAATAACCTTATCGTTGCCCTGACTCATAATGTATTCAGCGCTCATAAGGGTTTCCTCAACCGTGTTTGCAAGACCGCGTTTTAAGAGAATGGGCTTGTTGGTTTTGCCAAGCTCCTTTAAAAGCTCAAAGTTTTGCATATTGCGGGCGCCAACCTGAATGACGTCAACATTTTCAAAAAGGTCAAGGTGTGAAACGCTCATAATTTCGGTAACAATGGGAAGGCCCGTTTCCTTCTTTGCCTCCAGCAGCAGTTCAATGCCTTCACCGCGAAGGCCCTGAAAGGCGTAAGGCGAGGTTCTGGGTTTAAATGCGCCGCCGCGAAGAAAGCCTGCGCCGCTGGCCTTTACCGCCTTGGCAATGCCTGTGATTTGCTCCCTGCTTTCAACCGAGCAGGGGCCTGCAATAAGACTTAAATTGCCATCGCCGATTTTGCTATTTCCAACCGAAATAACGGTGTTTTGCGGATGGAATGCGCGGTTGGCCTTTTTATAGGGTTCCTGAACACGCTTGACGCTTTCAACGATTTCCTTTGCCTGCAGGGCCTCGGAATCAATAAGATGTGTATCGCCAAGCAGACCGAGAACCGTTGAGTGTGTTCCGCGCCAGGTGTTAACCTTAATGTCGTATTTTCCGGTGAGCAGGTTTGAAAAATTTAAAATCTGTTCATCGGAAACGTTGGATTTTAAAACAATAATCATAAAAATTTAACTCCCGAGAAAATAGTTAACTTATATATTATAATACTAAATATTAAATTATTCAAGGTTGTTGTAGGCAGAAATTACATTTTTTGCTATATTTTCGGGGCTTTCAAGGGCATTTACCTTAAAATTCGACACGTTTTCATAAATTCCCTTTCGTTCACTCATAAGCTTCGCTATTCTTTCCTCGGGGTTATTCCCCTGAAGCAAAGGGCGGGTTGTGTCATTTTTAAGGCGCTCAAAAACGCCTTCCTCGGTGATTTCAAGATAAACGGTTAAGGCGTTTTCGAAAAACTGCTTATGACCGCAGTGAACGGGCAAACCGCCGCCGCAGGAAATAACCCTGCCGCTACTCTTTGAAAGTTCAAGGACAATATCATTTTCCGCCTTTCTGAACTCCTCTTGGCCAAACCGTTGGAAAATTTCCGAAACGGTCATACCGTACCTTTGTTCAATAAGGCTATCGGTATCTATAAGTTCCATATTAAGAGCCTTTGCAAGAAGCCTTGAAACGGTGGTTTTGCCGCTTCCCATAAAGCCCACTAAAACTATGTTTTTATCCCTTTTGTTGAGCTTGTTTTCCGCCGCTTTGGTAACACTTTTAATTTGCTCATCGGTAAATGAAACACCACACCAAATGCTTTGGGCTTTGGCCCCTTGGGCTACAAGCATTGAAAGGCCGTTTGAAAAGCGCTTCCCTTGCTCTTTTGCATAACTTAAAAGCAGGGTTTCGGTGGGGTTATAGATGGTATCGAAAACCGCATCAAAATGGGCAACCTGCTCGACTTTAAGAGGTGATTTATCACAGTTCGGGAACATTCCCACAGGGGTGGCGTTTATAAACAAATCATAGTGCTCTTTTATCTCGTTTTCCTCTATAACGGGAATTTGAACGCCGAATTTTTGCTGAAGTTCCAAAACAAGCCCTTCGGCGCGATGGCGACTGCCGTTTCTTGTGCAAAAGGTCAAGCGACACTTCGCCTCAAGGGTGCAGTAAGCAATGGTGCGCGCCACGCCGCCATAGCCATAAATCAGCACCTTGCCGTAAAGGTTAATGCCTGCCATTTGGAGGCCCTTTAAAAAGCCGAAACCATCGGTGTTAAAACCAATAAGGCGGCCGTTTTCGTTTTTAACGGTGTTAACGGCGCCAAAGGCCGCGGCCTCAAAGTCAAGGTCATCAAGATATTTTATAACAGTTTGCTTATGTGGAAGGGTGATGTTAAAGCCGTCAAGTTCTTTTAAAAGAGCAATTTTTTCACTAAACTGTTCAGCAGGGAAAGAAAACAACGAATAATCGCCGCAAATTCGGTTTGCTTCAAAAAGCTTTTTTTGAATGAACGGGGATAAAGAATGGGAAAGCGGAAAGCCAATAAGACCCAACCTCTTTTTCACTTTTAATCACCTTTCCTTTCTTTTTTGAATAAATCGTTTTTTCGACAAAAAAATTCTTTACTTGACTTATTGCCGAATTTATTGTATCTTAATAATTACAAATATATCATATTTGTTTTTTCGTGTCTACTTTTAATGCTAATTTTTTTGGAGGTTTTTTTATGGTATTTGATAAAATCAGAGAGATTTTAGCTGACCAACTTGATGCAAACGCTGATGAGATGACAATGGACACCCGCATTGCCGAGGACCTTGGTGCTGACAGTCTTGACGTTGTTGAAATGCTTATGAGTGTTGAAGATGAGTTCGGCATTGAAATTCCCGATGATGCCATTGAAGATTTAAAGACCATCGGTAATGTTGTTCAGTACATTGAGAACAACAAATAAACATAAAACTTAAGACTCCGTTTCAGTTTGAAACGGAGTCTTTTTTTCTTATAAAAAATGACGCTGTTAAGATTAAAACCGAGGCAAAAATCAAACTGCCTAAAAGGTAAAATATAAAAAGCATTATAAAATCTTTAAGGGCCGGGCTGCTGATTCCAAGGTTTTGAAATTTCAAAAAAACAAGGGCTGCGGCGGGTGCGGTGCCAATCATCAAAAATGCCGAAATCAAGGCGGTTTTAAGGTACCTCGGGCTTTGCCTTTTTAATAGAAAAAAGGAGCTTATAAAAAGCAGCGAAAACACAACTGCCGACCCCAAAAACAGTTCCTTAAACCTTGTGTAAAATCGGCATAAATATCCGATTATTTCAGGTGTTGAGCCGCTTAACGCTTGATTTGCGCAAAGGGAAACAGTTTGCTCTAAAATCCCCCTTGTTTCCTCGGAATAGCCTGACATTTTTTCCTCTGCGGCGAGAAAAATTTTATCACTGATTTTTTCTTTGATTCCCGTGTCATCGGCGGTAAAATTTTCACCTGAGAGGGAATAAATTATAAATGGAATAAGGTTCTCTTTCACATCGTTTTCGGTAACGACACCATCGAAAAAGCCCTCCTCAAAACCGCCTGCCCGCCCAATGTGGTTAAGCCCGTTGCCAGCCTCAAGGGCGGCTTTTTTTGCATAATCACTTTCCTCCAAAACCTCTAAAATCACCGAGGGAGAACCAACTAAAAAGATACACCAAAAAACTATTGCGGCAAAAAGAAAGAATGCTGTCAAAAAGGCGAAAACCGCCTTTAAAAAACTGTTTTTTCTCATAGCTTTATTTCACCACCGGTCCTGAAAGAAAATCGGCATAAACAAAAAATCGTTTTGAGGAAACACCAAGGCTTCCCTCGCCGTAATAACAGGTGTAAAGCACCAAATTTTCCCTTTTTTCACCTAAATCATAGGCCGTTCTGTCGGTATCGTCCTTAACCGCCGTTCCTGTGACTCTGTAAACGAAAACACCGTAATTAGTGGTGATTTTAATGTTATCACCAACCCTTATATCCTCAAGGTTATAAAGAAAGGAACTGTTATGCCCGCCAATAAGCACCGTGCCTCCCGTGCCCGGAAAACTGCTTCCCATATACTGACAAAGGCCGCAGGAAAGCAGATAATCCGTGTCACCGAAAATAAGCGGCAGGTTAATTCCAAGCGTTTCAATCTCCACCCTGCCGTAGCTTTCGGAAAATTTGGGGAATGTAATTTTATCACCGTTTAAAATTCCCGAAAAAACATTACTGCCCTTAAAGGTGTCCTGAATTTCGCTTGTGTTTGCATTCGCACTAAAGCTTGCCATATTAAAAACCGAAAGACCGATGTCAATTATTGGGGAAAACAGAAGGTAAATAAGCAGGTAGGCTAAAATTAAAAAGACTAACGGCAATAATAAATATGCCGTTAGCCCCTGAAGTTTCTTATTCATTGTTTTCTTTTGCCTTTCTGAATGCAAAAATGCAGGTAACGTAGGTTGCCGCAATGAGGGTGAATGAAACCGCGCCGAAAATGAGATGCCTTTTTTTCACACCCGTTATCTTAATAATGGCATCGCCGCTGAAAACAGTTCTTCCCGAACTGTCGGTTATGGTCACATGCTCATCTGAATAAACAATTTTTAAATCTAAAACCGCGCCTGCTTTTTTGGCAAGCTCGGCAATTTCTATTTTTGCCGCCGCATCAAAGCTTTCCAGCCCTGCCACCGAGGGGCCGAGTTTCGGAACCTGCCCATCTAAAACCTTAAGGCCCTCATCAATGTAGCCGAGAATTTTCTCCGACTGGTCTTTGGTGACATCAACGGTTAAAAAGAAATTTCTTGCCTGATTAAAATATTCCACAGGCACAGAATATCTCTTGCCGCCTGCAGAATAGACCCCTTGAACCTTTTCAAGAATAGCTTGTTCGTGGGCATTGATGCCGCCCTCGGCGCTGACCGAAACGGCGCTCACCAAAACCACAAGCACACATACACAAATGAATTTTAAAAAGTTTTTCATTTTTTCCTCCCTTGATTTACACTCATAACAAGTATATCCAAGGAAGGATATTTTTATTCTGAAAAATTATTTTTTAATGGGCTTTATCCTGCGGAAAATAAGGCGCGCAAGGCGTTTTTCAAGAACGGCAAGCCTTCTTTCGTTGAAAAAGCCCCAAACCACAATTCCTATTAAAATGGCTTCTACGATTGTGCTGAATACTGATAAAACCATAATAACCTCCCCAAAAAGAACATTTGTTCTTTTTCTTTATTATACACCTTTTTCGGTATTTGTCAATACTTTTTTAAAAGTTTTTACGATTAAATTATAAAAAAAAGAAAGTCCTGTAAAAAGGACTTTCAAAAGATTTATTCATCTTCCTCCCAAACATCGGGAATTGAGCAGTAATCACGGTAGGTCATTGTGTTCTCATCGTTGTCGGCAAGGTTTATTATTTTTCTATTTTTGCTTGCCGCATATTTAAGGGTTGCGGCGGTTCCCCCGCGCATTCCGTCAAAATACGTCAGCACCAAATCGCTGTTATCAACCATAAAATCGTTTCGTTTAAAATAACAACCCTTGTAATATTCCTCCGAAAGAAGTATTACCTGGTCGGCGTTTTGAAGCACGTTGTCATAACGTTTTTTCCAGCCCTCATCCCAGCCTGCGGTTTGATTTCTAAAGGGTAAAACGCAGATTAAATTAACAACGCAATCCCCTTTTTCCTTAAGCAGCAAAACCATTTCGGCCGCCAAAATATCAAAGCCCATTGCCATTCCCGTGTAAAAGGTAAAGCAGTTTTCTTTGGCCAAAGAAAAAATTGCCTCTAAAAGAGAACTTTCAAATGCGGCATACTTGGGGTCGGTGTCGCTGAACTGAAAGGGGAATTTGTTTGGTCGATAGCCCGTAAAACAACAGGCAAGAGTTTTATCAGTCATAGCATTTCCTTTTTTACAAAACGCCAAGGTTTCCCTTGGCGTTTATATTTTTAGTACATTCCGCCTGCGCCTGCGGCTGCAGCGGCTGCGGCGGCATCGGCCGCGGGGTCCTTTTTATCGGCAACGAGGGATTCTGTGGTTAACACCATTGAAGCCACCGATGCGGCGTTTTGAAGCGCGCAACGGGTTACCTTGGTTGGGTCAACGATACCTGCCTCAATCATATCGGTGTAGGTTTCGCTGTAGGCATCGAAGCCAAAGTTGCTCTTTCCTGCCGAAACGATTTTATCAACGATAACCGAGCCTTCAAGACCTGCATTGGCCGCAATTTGGCGAATGGGCGCCTCAAGCGCCTTAAGAACGATGCTGACGCCTGTTTTTTCATCGCCATCGGTTAAGTCAAGAAGCTCTTTAACCGAATCAATGGCATTAACAAGGGCAACACCGCCGCCTGCAACAATGCCCTCCTCAACGGCAGCCTTGGTTGCTGCAAGTGCATCCTCAATGCGGAGTTTCTTCTCCTTCATTTCAATTTCGGTAGCAGCGCCAACCTTAACAACTGCAACGCCGCCTGCAAGCTTTGCAAGTCTTTCCTGCAGTTTTTCGCGGTCAAAATCGGAGGTTGTAGTTTCAATTTGGTTTTTAATTTGGTTTACTCTATCTTTAATTGCCTCGGCACTTCCTGCGCCATCAACAATGATGGTGTTTTCCTTGCCGATTTTAATTTGTCTTGCGCGGCCAAGCTGTGCTAAAGAGGCATCTTTCAGTTCAAGACCTAATTCCTCGGTGATAACCTCGCCACCTGTGAGAATTGCAATGTCGCGGAGCATTTCCTTTCTGCGGTCGCCAAAACCGGGGGCTTTAACTCCAACACAGGTAAAGGTGCCGCGAAGCTTGTTAACGATAAGGGTGGAAAGAGCCTCGCCCTCAATATCTTCAGCAACGATAACAAGTTTTTTGCCTGCCTGAACAATTTGCTCAAGAAGGGGCAGGATTTCCTGAATGTTGGAAATTTTCTTATCTGTAATCAGAACAACGGGGTCGTCAATAATGGCTTCCATTTTGTCTGTATCGGTCGCCATATAGGGGGTGATATAACCACGGTCAAACTGCATACCCTCAACAACCTCGGTGTAGGTCTCGGCAGTTTTGGATTCCTCAACGGTGATAACGCCGTCAGCCGAAACCTTTTCCATTGCCTCAGCAATAAGGTTACCGATAACCTCATCGCCTGCCGAAACGGTGGCAACACGTGCAATATCAGCCGAACCGCTTACCTTTTTGGAGTTTGAAACAACCGTTTTAACGGCAACGTCAACAGCCTTGTTGATGCCCTTTTTAACAACCATCGGGTTTGCGCCTGCGGCCACGTTTTTCATACCCTCAAGGATAAGGGCCTGGGCGAGAACCGTTGCGGTGGTGGTGCCGTCACCTGCGGCATCGTTGGTTTTAACCGAAACTTCCTTCACGAGCTGTGCGCCCATATTTTCAAAGGGGTCATCAAGTTCAATTTCCTTTGCAATGGTAACACCGTCATTGGTGATAAGGGGGGAGCCGTACTTTTTATCAAGTACAACGTTTCTGCCCTTGGGGCCAAGGGTCACCTTAACTGCATCGGCAAGCTGGTCAACGCCTGCCTGAAGGGCCTTTCTTGCCTCTTCACCGAAAATAATTTGTTTAGCCATTTAACATTACCTCCAAATTACTCAACAATAGCCAAAATATCGCTCTGGCGGAGAATACTGTACTCGGTTCCGTCAATTTTAACCTCGTTGCCTGCATATTTTGCGGCAATAACGCGGTCTCCAACCTTAACATACATTTTAACGTTGGCGCCATCCACCATTCCACCGGGTCCAACGGCCACAACCTCGAAAATTTCGGGTTTTTCCTTTGCTGTGGAAGTGAGAATAATACCGCTTTTGGTGGTTTCCTCGGCCTCTATTGCCTTGGTTACAACGCGGTCGGCTAAAGGTTTAATAGTCATTATTATATTCCTCCTAATGAATAATCACCGAAAAGTTAGCACTCAAACTGTGAGAGTGCTAATTATTATTGTAATCCTTTTGCTTCCAAAATCAAGTATTTTTTGGAAATTTAAAAGATTATTAACAAAATTTGTGAAATTTATTTATTTTTAGCGCCGATAAATTCAGGCTCCCTCTCTATAAGGGTGCAGGGCAGGCGGAATTTTATTGCCTTTTTTACAATTTCAAACCTTATGGTTTTGCTGTGGAAAATTTCACCGTCTAAATTAACCGAAATGGGATTATCGGCTTCGATTTCCATTGTTTCGCATTTGCCCATTGTTACGTATTTTTTCTTGTGTTGCTGTCCCAAAGAATAAACCTTTATGAACGAAGGCACGCGGAAGCGGGAAATTCTATCCACAAGCAAAAATTCAAGTTTTCCGTCCCTCGGGTCGGCTTCAGGGGCGCTTATGTAACCGCCGCCGTAAACGGGACCATTGGCGCAAACAGCAAAAAGGCACCGTTTGAGGCCTAAATATTTATCATCAATTTTAATTCTTATGCTAATGCCAAGCTTTCTTAAAAAGGTTTTAACAACCGCCATATTATAGGCCATTGGGCCCGAAACCAGGGGCAGTTTTTTAAACAGCTTCATATCATCGGCAACCATTGCATCCATTCCAACCGAGCACTGATTTATGGCATAAAAATCGTTAGCCTTAATAAGGTCAAGGTAAATATCGCTGCCCTTAACCTGATTTTCAATATTTAAAAACTCATCCTTACCGCCAAAAAACTTTAAAAAGTCGTTTGCCGAGCCACAGGGAATAACACCGACAGTCACGTTATCAAAGCCAATAATGCCGTTGACCGTTTCAAAGCAGGTGCCCTCTCCGCCGCAGGCGAAAATGCAAACCTCATCGCCGGACTCAGCCTCTTTTTTTGCGGCAACCTCGGCATCGCCTGCATTTTCGGTGATGATGATTTTAAAATTTTCTTCCCTTTTTTCAAAGGCCTTTTCAATCATAGGAGGCAGGCTGTCAGGGCCCTTGCCCTTGCCTGCTGCGGGGTTGATTATAAAAACATACCTCATTTTAAAATTTCTCCTTGTTTTTAAAATACAAAAACGCCTGACATTTTATCATTCCGTTATAAAGCTTGCGGCGTTTATCGGCCGTCTCCCCAAAGAATTTTTCAAATTCATCGTGGGGACTTATGACACAGTATTTTTGGCCGCTTCCCCGGGTGAAGCGCTGTCCCATTGTTTTATAAAGCGCCTCGGCCGCCTGAACATCTAAAAGGCGCTCGCCATAGGGTGGGTTGGTTATAATCTGACAGCGCCCTTTGGGCGGTGTAAAATTTTTAATATCGCAAACGGTTGCCGTAACGTAATTTTTAACCCCAGCCTTTGCGGCGTTGGCCAAAGTGAGTTCAACACAGTTTTTATCAATATCAAAGCCTGTGGCTGTGAATTCAATATTGTGCAAAATGTTATCCTGCGCGCGCATTCTCTCCTGCTGCCACGCGGTTTGCGGAATTGCGCTAAAACGCTCTGCCGCAAAAAATCGGCGAAGACCCGGAGCGATTTTTGCCGCCATCATTGCGCCCTCAATGAGAATGGTACCCGAGCCGCAAAAGGGGTCAAGAAGTTTTGTGTCGGGAAAAATTCTGGCCGTGTCACAAAGGGCGGCGGCCAGAGTTTCCTTTAAGGGGGCATCGTTGGAATTGCGCCTGTATCCCCTTTTGTGAAGTCCCTCGCCTGAAGTATCAATCATAATTGTAACTTTGTCTTTTAAAATAGAAAACTTAATTTTGTATTCGGGGCCCGTTTCATTAAACCAGGAAATGCCGTATTTCGATTTAAGTCTTTCCACAACCGCCTTTTTAATGATGGACTGACAGTCGGGAATGCTGTGTAGGGCGGAATTTATGCTGTAGCCCGTTACGGGGAAGGCATCCTCTTTGCCGATATAATTTTCAAAGGGCAACGCCTTAACCCCATCAAAAAGGGTGGTAAAATCGGTGGCGGTGAATTCACCCATCATTATGAGAATTCGCTCGGCAAAGCGGGAGTTTATGTTTGCGCGGGCTAAAATATTGCTGTCGCCCTCAAAAAGCACCCTGCCGTTTTCTGCGGCAACGTTTTCACAGCCCATGCGCCTTAATTCATCTGCCGCAATGCCCTCAATACCAAAAATGCAGGGGGCAACCATTTTTATTTTTTCCATTTTCTTTAAATCCTTTTTGTTTTGTGTCGGGTTACGTGACAACCGATATTAACAGCCACGGGAAGCCCTGCAATGTGGGTGGGAGCCGTTTCAACGTTAACGGCAAGGGCGGTGGTGTTGCCGCCAAAACCCTGTGGGCCAATGCCAAGCTCATTTATCTTTTCCAAAAGCTCGGCTTCAAGCGCCTCATAGTAAGGGTCGGCGTTACGTGTTTCGATATCCCTTAAAAGGGCTTTTTTTGAAAGCAACGCGCACTGCTCAAAATCACCGCCTATGCCAACACCCACAACAATGGGTGGGCAAGGATTACCCGATGCTTTTTTAACACAGTCAAGAACACTCGCTAAAACACCTTGTTTGCCGTCAAACGGGGTGAGCATATAAATCCTGCTCATATTCTCACTGCCAAAGCCCTTTGGAGCAACGGTTATTTCCACTGCTTCGCCGCTAACCATCTCCAAATGGATAACGGCGGGGGTGTTATCGTTTGTGTTCACACGGTTAAGTGGGTCCGAAACCACGGATTTTCGAAGAAGACCCTTTTCATAGCCAATTTTAACGCCCTCGTTAACGGCATCATTTAATTTTCCGCCAACAAAATGCACATCCTGACCGATTTTAAGAAAGACCACGGCCATACCTGTATCCTGACAAACGGGTATATCATACTCCTTGGCAAGGGCGCAGTTTTTGCAAATGTCCTCTAAAATTTCTTTGGCTAAAGGATTTTTCTCACTGCCTTGCGCTTTTTCAGCGGCGCTCATAATATCCTGCGGCAGGCTTTTATTTGCCTTTATGCAAAGCTCTGCCACGGCATCACGAACAAGGCTTACGTTTATATCCCTCATTTTTTCCATCCTTTTTAAAAAAGCACCGCTTCATAAACCTTGATTTATGATGCGGCGCCGCTAATATCGGTTTTAAAATTTATCTTACACCCGCGCCACGCTTTGTGCGCTTAACCTCGGGGTTCTTGCGTTTCAAATCGGAAAACTTTTCATCGCTTGTCTGCTTAAATCTGTTCATCATATCTTCAAAAGAAGCAGGCTCGCTTTTTTTAGGAGTCCAGGTGTAAGAAGGGTCGATTGTGCTTTTTTGTTCAGAACGATTTTCCCTGCGGAATTCTCCCCTGCCCTGGCGCTTTTGAGGCTCCATTGCCTTCTTTATACTAAGGCTTATTTTACCGTTATCGGCAATGGTGAGAATTTTCATTTTAACAACATCGCCCTCTTTAACGTGCTGGCGAATGTCGCTGACATAGGTTTGCGCAACCTCGGAAATATGTACCATTCCCGTTTTACCCTCTGAAAACTCAACAAAAACGCCGAAATTGGTGATGCCTGTGATTTTGCCTTCGACTAATTGTCCTACCTCAAGTTGCATAAAGTGAATACTTCCTCCTCAAACGTCTAATACACCCGTTCAGTTTCCGGATATATCAATGAAAACCTGCTCGTTAGCATAGACATAGCCAAGGCGCTCTCTTGCGGCTTTTTCCACAATTTTTTCTTCATCGCCGGCCTCAAGCAGGGTTTTAAGTTCGCTGATTTGCGCCAGCTTTTCATCTCTTTGTTCGCTAAGCATTTGTGATGTTGCCAAACTGTTAACAAGTTCTCCCCATAAAGTGCAAAGAGAAAAAATCATATATCCGCAAACGGCAAGC
>JAZSBX010000144.1:0-11083 GCA_045602605.1 Acutalibacteraceae bacterium | reverse complement strand
CCTCGCCGTCAGCATCACAGTCAACGATTGAGCTTGTGTGTATATTAAATCGGTGAAGCTGCATTTTATCGGAATACTTATCGAAAACAATTCCGACAGCAGTAAGGAAGAGATCTTCCCCACCCTCAAGGTCGAAAACACATCCCGGCTCATTTTCAACGATTTCGGTAAGCACCTGAACGTTGTGCATAAGATTATTTCGGCTGGCTTTTCGGTACTCAAAATTGACGTCAAGCCCACGTTCACGCGTAAGCTGAGAATAAATCTCTATAGATTTTATCATCCTCTTTTCGTTGTCACCCACAAGAATCACCTTATCGGGCGCACAAAGCAGCGCACTTGCGATATTTTCTACCGAGCAATTATCAAAAAACTCAACAACGGTCATCCGCTCACCTCCCGATTTCTACGTTTAGATTTTATCAAACAAAGCGTTGCTTTGCAAGCTAAATATACATTTGTATAAAGGTGACTAATTTTTTCAAAAAAACATTGACATTCAAAAAGATATTTGATATAATTCAAAAGCTGTTGATTTTACAGCCATTTGGGCCATTAGCTCAGTTGGTTAGAGCAACCGGCTCATAACCGGTCGGTCCGGGGTTCGAGTCCCTGATGGCCCACCAGCCGAAAGGCTCGGCTCCCAATTCGTTTTGAGGTTTATGTCAGCGTGAAGACAGGGTATTGACCGATAGACTGAAATGTGGGCGTTGATTCTCTACAACAAATGAACATTATATTCAGGGGTATGATGTAATGGTAACATGCCGGTCTCCAAAACCGTTCTTGAGGGTTCGAGTCCTTCTACCCCTGCCAAAATCGACAAGTTTCGACAGAGACTTGTCGATTTTACTTTTTACCTCTTCGCTCTTCACTTTTCACTCTTCTCTAACGAGACTTGTCGATTAGGTAATAAGTAATAGTGAATAGTGAAATAGTTTCGGTGTGCCTACGGCACAAGTTATAAAATTATGCAAGGGCATCGACTTTGTCGGTGCCTTTTTCATAAACATATTGTAAACAATTTACAAAGGGTAATTGATATTTTGGGGGATTTAGAGTATAATTGATATACTAACCATTAGGAGTTTATAAATGACCGACCTTGAGTTTTTGAATTTGAGAAAAAAGGTCATACGGAAAGATTTTTCCCGTATGAATGATATGCAATTTTCGGCCGTTACAAAAACTGACGGCCCCGTTCTTGTTCTGGCAGGGGCGGGGAGCGGTAAAACCACCGTGCTTGTAAATAGAATTGCCTGCCTTGTTAAGTTTGGCAACGCATTTTGCGGCACCGACATTCCTTTTTACAGCGAAAGCGATGTTTCAGCGGCCCGGGCTTTTTTGGAAAACAACGAGCCCATAAGTGATATGTACGCCTTTTCGGAAAACCCTGCAAAGCCTTGGGAAATTCTGGCAATCACCTTTACAAACAAGGCCGCAGGCGAGCTTAAGGAGAGAATCGGGCTTCGCCTGGGGGATGCGGCAAAGGACATTTGGGCAGGCACCTTTCACAGTGTGTGCGGAAAAATTTTGCGCCGCTTTGCCGACAGGCTCGGTTACACCTCTCATTTCACGATTTACGACACCGATGACCAAAAGAAAATAATGAAGGAGTTAATGAAACAGTGCCGCGTGGATGAAAAGTTTATTCCCGTTAAAACGGTGCTGAACCATATTTCCTCCGCCAAGGATAAGCTCATTTCCCCCGAGGAATTTTCGGCCACGGTGGGCTCGGATTTGCGGCTTCGTTCCATTGCAACTCTTTATGAGGCTTATAGCAGGAGCCTTCGGGATAACAACGCTATGGATTTTGACGATATGATTGTTAACACCGTGAAGCTTTTAAAGGAAAACGAGGACGTTCTTGATTACTATTCAAGAAAATTCCGTTACATAATGGTGGATGAGTATCAGGACACCAACCACGCGCAGTATATGCTCATAAAACTGCTGTCATCGGTTCACGGCAACATTTGCGTTGTGGGTGATGATGACCAGAGTATTTACAAGTTTCGCGGCGCAACCATTGAAAACATTTTAAGCTTTGAAAAGCATTATAAAAACGCCACCGTTATTCGCCTTGAGCAAAATTACCGTTCCACCTCCAACATTCTTGACGCCGCCAACGCCGTTATTAAAAATAATGAGGGCCGAAAGGGCAAAAACCTTTGGACCGATAGCGGCGAGGGTGATAAAATCACCGTTAACTACTGTGATGATGAGCAGTCGGAAGCACACTCGGTTGCCAACAGCATTTTGGCAAACGTAAGCAGTAGCGGTAAATTCGGCGATAATGCAATTCTTTACCGAATGAACGCGCAGTCCAGAACCTTTGAAAATATTTTTGCGCGAAGCGGCATTCCTTACCGCATTATCGGCGGTCTTAAGTTCTACGACCGTAAGGAAATTAAGGATATTCTGGCATATTTAAGCGTTATCAACAACCCTGCCGATGATTTGCGCCTTAAACGAATTGTTAACGAGCCCAAGCGTTCCATAGGTGACACAACAGTCAGCACCGCCCAGCTCATTGCGGCCGAGACCGGTAACACGCTTTTTAACATTTTTAAAAATGCCGATGAATATGCCGGCCTTTCACGAAGCGCCGCGAAGCTTATGAACTTTGCCAAAATGATTGAGGAGTTAAGAGACTTTGCCGAAAGCGAGCCCCTTGACCGACTTCTCGAAGAAACGCTGGAAAAAACGGGTTATCGCGCCGCCCTCTTACTTGCAGGCAGCGAGGAACAGGACAGGCTTGATAACATTGGCGAACTTGCTTCAGGCATTGTTCAGTACGTTGTGTCGGCCGAGGAGCCTACCCTTTCGGGCTACCTTGAGGATATTGCCCTTATAACCGACCTTGACAACTTTGATGCCTCCCTTGATGCCGTTACTATGATGACGGTGCATTCGGCAAAGGGCCTTGAGTTTAAAAACGTTTACATTGTTGGAATGGAGGAGGGGATTTTCCCCGGTAATCAGTCCATTTTCGGCGGCCCCGATGAAATTGAGGAGGAGCGCCGCCTGGCTTACGTTGCCATAACGAGGGCAAAAAGGAAGCTTACCATATCTTCGGCCTACACGCGAATGATGTTCGGTATGACAAATCGCAACCTGCCATCACGCTTTTTAAAGGAAATTCCCGAGGAGCTTTGCGTTATCACGGGGGCAAGAACTGCCGCCGCCCAAAGGTCAAACTTCGGTGAGGATTACGACACCTATAAAAGACCGATGGCACAGCGTTCCGCCGCCTTTAAATCCTCCTTTGCGGCCACCCCTTCAAAGAAAAGCGGAGAATGTCAATTCACCGTGGGCCAACAGGTTAAACATTCGGTGTTTGGCGTGGGAATGGTGATTAAGGCTGTGCCTATGGCGGGGGATACAATGCTGGAAATTGCATTTGACAGCGTTGGAACAAAGAAGCTTATGGCTAATTTTGCAAAGCTTACCGCAATTTAAAAAATTTAGAGGTTTTGTTTATGCTATCACATAGTAAAATTTCAAGACTCACTGCAAAGGCGGCTTCCCGTGGCGAAACGGTTAAAATGTTAGGCCTCGGCGCCACTCTTACCTTCGGCCTTTTAATGCTTTATCCGTTTTATGTTTTGAGCGCTTCGCTTTTTCCGTTTCCCGTGACGGTGGGATTTCTTGCGGCCGTTTGCCTTCTTTTTGAAGCGCCTCTTATTCTGGGAGTTATGCGAACCCTGTGGCAAAAACTGTCTTCAGGGCAGTGCGAAATTGCCCAGATGTTCTACTATTTTTCAAGTTTTCGCCGCTTTAAGCAGGCACTCGGCTTCGTGTGCCTTTTGGTTTTCAAGGTTGCGGTAGCCTTTGTCGTTTGCCTTGCACCTGCAATCGTTATATCGGTTATAACCGATGTAAATGTTCAAAGCGCTATCGGTTTTTCGCTTCCCATCTGGCTTTCGGGGCTTCAGATTTTAGGATCCCTTTTAACCTTTGTGGGGACTGTCGTTGCCCTTTTCGTTTCCTTTAAATTTTTTGCGGCGCCCTTTCTCTTTATAACCGATGAGAGCAAGGGAACAGACGGTCTTTTCTACAAGGCGGCAAGGCTTTGTAAAATAGGATATATCGAATTCATAAGCCTTTTGGCATCCTTTACGGGCTGGTTTGTTTTGGGCGTTTTTATATTCCCCTTGCCTTTTATACTGCCGTATTTCCTTTCCTCCTTAATTTCTCTTTGCAGATTTACGGTTTATCAGTATAATAAAAAAATAAGCGCCAATTCTTTTAGTGAGGTGAAAATCTAAATGAAAAAAGTTTGCGTTATTTTAATTATTCTTACCTTTATTGTAACCGCCGTTAATTTGGGATTTTCTTTTTGTGATACCTTTTTTTACGATATAGAGGATTTACCCGAGGGCGAGTTTCTTTATTCCTCCTTGTCCCCATCGGGCGAGAAAACCCTTAAAATTTACAGGGTGAAATCAAACCTTGGAACTGCCGTGAGGGGTGAGCTTGTGACACTCAAAGAAAACGGTGATATGGAAGAAAGCAACGTTTTCTGGTGCACCGACATTGACAATGCGGTAACGGGCTGGATTGATGACTCAACGGTTAAAATCAACAACACCGAGATTAACACCGAAAAGGGAGAATTTTTTGACAGCAGGCATATGACCGAAAATAATTAAAAAAGCGGAAGTTTAACTTCCGCTTTTTTAATTATTTATTTGTAATGCAGTCGGCAACATAAATTCCCATTGCGCCCGACTGTGAAAGACCGCGGCAAATTCCGCTTCCGTCACCGATGATGTAAATGTTATCGGTTAGTTCAAACTTGTTGTTCATAAACACGGGGCGAATGGAGTAGTATTTACTTTCGCACCCGTAAAGCAGAGTATCATCGTTTGCGGTGCCTGGGGCCACCTTGTCAAGGGCGTAAATGGTTTCGATAATGTTGGTTAAAATGCGGTGGGGGAGAACGAGGGATAAATCGCCTGCCGTTGCCTTAAGGGTGGGGATAACGGTGTTTTGCGAAAGGCGATGCTCGTTTGTTCTGCGGCCACGGATTAGGTCGCCGAAGCGCTGAACCAACACCGAGTCCTTGCCAATCATATTAGCAAGGCGGGAGATGCTTTCGGCATATTCCGTTGGCTGGTCAAAGGGCTCGGTGAAGCGAATGCTGGAAAGAATTGCAAAATTGCAGTTCTCGGTTTTTTTGTCTGCCTCGGCAAAGGAATGACCGTTTGCCGTGATAACCCCGTGGTTGTTTTCGGCCGACACAAGACCGCCCTTGTTAAAGCAGAACATTCGGCAACGGTCCTCAAAGGTCTTGGTTTTATAAAGAATTTTAGGCTCGTAAATCTTGTCCGAAAATTCCTTCCAGATGATATCCTTCATTTCAACCCTAACACCGATGTCAATGTGGTTTGAGCGCATATGAACGCCGAAGGAACGGCAAAGGGAGGAAACAAAGTTTGCGCCGCCGCGACCTGTGGCAACGATTATTTTTTTTGCAAAAATTTCCTCGCCGTTTGTGTAGGAAAGAATGTAACCGCCATCGGTTTTTGAAACGCTTTTGCAGTCGTAAAAGGCCAGCAAATCGGTGCCCTCATCGCTGATGGCGTTAATGAGGTTTTGCATTGTTTTATAGTTATTGTCGGTGCCAAGGTGCTTAACGTTCATATCAAGCAGGCGCAGGTTGTTTTGCAGGCACTTAAGCTTTAAATCCTCGTTTGAAAGGTAAACCTTTGCCGAGCCCGAATCACAGTAGGTATCAAGAATTTTGTCAACCTCGTTAATGTACTCATTGGCAAGGCTGTCGCCCAGCTCCTCGCCCAAGGTGCCGCCGTAGGCCGTGCCTAAATTAAATTTGCCGTCAGAAAAGGCGCCTGCTCCTGCATAACCGCTTGTAATACTGCAGTTTTTGCAGTGAACACAGGGGCTGTTTTTACCTGCAGGGCAGTGGCGTTTTTCCAGCCTGTCGCCGCGTTCGGTAATAACAATCTTTAAATCCTTGTCGTTTTTCTTTAAACGGTAGGCCGCCATAAGACCGCCGATGCCGCCGCCTATAATGGCTACGTCATATTTACGCATAAAAAATTTATCCTTTCATAATGAAAATAAAGTTTAAATCAAATTCTCAAAATTTTTGTGGCAGGTGAAAAGAATCACCTGATTTTTGCTTGAAAATTCCTTCAAAAATCCGAGGGCGCGCTTGGCTCTCAAATCATCATAACGCTCGAAGGAATCATCAAGAAAAACGGGGAAGGTGTTGTTTTCGCCGAAAATCAGTTCGCAAAGGGCAAGGCGAAGGGCAAAGTAGGCCTGGTCCTTTGTGCCCGCGCTTAAAACTTCAACACTCTTTTGACCGAATGAGCCCTCCTCCTCGGCCGAAAGACCAAGAGCCTTGCTGACAAGAACATTGTTATATTTTTCGCCTGTAATCATTGACAGAATTTCAGACACCCTGTCGTTGAGTTCACCGCCCCAGCTGCTTTGCATTTCATCGGACGCTTCCTCTAAAACCTCTAACGCCAAATCAAGGGCAGAGCAAAATTCCTCCTGCCTTGAAATTTCCTCGTTCAGTTCAAGGAGTTCACGCTCAACGGCCGCAGGAACGTGCAAATGGTGGTATTTAACCGAAATCAGATTTTCCTGCCTGTGGTATTCCTGTGTTAATTCATAGGTCCTGCGGTGCAAATCGTCAATTTGAGTTTGAATTTCCTGCGCGCTGCTTTCGGTGGCAGTTGCATCACCCATTTTTGCAAGGGCCGTTTGAGCCGCCTCGGCGGTGATTTCACCAAGGCTTTCGCTTAAAAGTTGCGCCTTGCCTTCGGTGGTGTCAAGTTCAATTAACAAACCCGATAGCTGTCTTATTTTTTCATCGTCATCAAAGCCGTGAACGTTTGGCAGAGCATCTAAAAAACAGCGATAGTCTTGTTCCAGCGTTTTAACTGCCTCTTTAAGTTCGGCAAGTTCGCTTTCCTTTTGCTTTATGGCAAAAAGCCGAAGCTCGGCCTGTTGACTGCTGGCCTGACTGATGGCAAAAAGCTGGTTGTTTATATCCTGCAGGACTTCTTTTTTCTTTAAAATTTCCTCTCGCAGCGCCAAAAAGTCCTTCTGCGCCGCCTTTGATTTTTTGGCGCAAACAATAAGCAAAACCGCAAAGAGCGCAAACAGCGCCGCGCTGACAATGTAAAACGGAAGGGACAAAGCGCCGCTTAAAACAACGCCGAGGAAGGCCGAAGCCACCGCAAGAATTAAAGAAACCACCGCGAGGGGAGAAAGGCGGTGGGCCGATTTCTCCTTTAGTTTTTCGGCAAGGTGTTCCATTCCGCCGATTTCATTCTCAAGGTCTTTAGCGGCGCCGTTTAAAGCGCCTGTTTTTTGGGCCACATCGCCGCCGTTTTCGGGTGTCGGTGGGCTGTCGGAAAGACTGCTTTTTTGCTCAAGGTTTCTTTTGGCCGCATCAATCTGCGCCTTTTTA
The DNA here is from genome assembly GCA_045602605.1 of Acutalibacteraceae bacterium. Lineage (GTDB taxonomy): Bacteria > Bacillota > Clostridia > Oscillospirales > Acutalibacteraceae > SIG587. The sequence continues at coordinate 3,630 of JAZSBX010000144.1, read as the reverse complement.
TGGTTTATGTCGAAGATATCCTTTTGGGTTAAAAGAGCCCCGTCTTTACAGGTGAGTTTTTTTCTCAAATCCTCAGCCCTTGCTTTAAGGGAAATAAATTCCTTCAGCGTGGCGGCCTTCAAAAAGCTCTGGGCGTTTTTGAGGTCAGTTTTAAGGGTGGCCTCACGGGCGTTAAGGGCTTCAATTTGGCATTTGAGGTCGCCCATTTGAGAAAGGCGCTGTTCCTTTTCGGCATATTCAAGCCGTTCGTTTAAAAGGGTGTTTTGAAGCTCGGCTGCCCTTGTTTTTGCCTTGTCGCACAGGCCGATTTTGCCGCCTTTCGATAAGAGGCGGTGCCTTGCATCAAGCAAATTTTTAGAAATGTCGGCGGCGTTAACGTCCTCATCGCCGCTGGTCACAATGTTGGCAAGCTTTTTGTTTATTTCGCCAAGCACGGTTTTTTCGGTGTCGCTGTCACTGAGCGCGCCGATAAAAAGAGTGCGCTCAAAGCAGGCAAGCGAGCACCCGAAAAGCTTTTCGCCGAGATTTTCCTTTGGGGAAACCTCCATAACCGAGGAATTCATAAGATTTATCAGCTTGATTTTATCGTGGGAGTTTGTGGCGGCAAATTCCCTTTCAATGCGGTAGGGCAGGCCATCTTTGGTGAAATCAATGCTGCCTGCATATTTTCCGCCGTTCCAGGGAATGTATTTCTTTCGGTCAAGACCTGCCTTGCCGCCTGCCGTGCCGAAGAAAATCATTTTAATAAATGCCATAAGGGTTGTTTTGCCGAACTCGTTATCCCCGTAAATAAGGTTAAAACCATCGTTTAAGGGCAAATCGAAATTTGTAAGCTTACCAAAGGCGTTAATGTGGATTTTGTTAATTTTCATCGTAATCCACCTCGTTTTCAAAAGCATCAAGACCAAGGTTTAAGGCCTTTTTCAAAAGCTCGATTTCGGAGCCTTTGGCCGCATCAATGCGAGCCAGCATTTTCCTTACGAAAATACCCTTTAAGGTGTGCTCTTTGCCAATAAGGTCTAAATTATACTCCTTTTCGGTGCTGTTTTTAAGCTTCACGAAAAACAGCAGGGGAGAAAGACCCGCAAGCACCGACTGAATTTGCAGGGTAAAATCGGCAGGCAGCCTGCCAACGAGTTCAATTTTATAAAGATTATTGCTGAAATCCTCGCCATAGTTTTCCCGAAGGAAGCTTAAAATCTTTGAAATTACCATTTCGGTGGTAACCGAGCCCGAAATGTCAACACGGCAAATCAGGTGTTGCCTTAAGGCAAAGGGAATAAAGTTTGATTTCAAAACGCCATCGGTAATCTGAATTTCCCAGGCGCCCTTTTCGCCTGTCTCATCAAAGCCTTGTCCCTCGGGACAGCCGCAGTAGGCATAGGCGGTGCCGCCCGCCTTTTTAACGGGGGAGCATGAATGAACGTGGCCAAGGGCAAGGTAATCCATACCGCTTTCTTCAATTTTTGCCGTATCAATAAAACGGTAATCGCCGGCGGAATTTGTCAGTTCGCCGTGCAAAACCCCAATGTTAAAGGTATCCCCTTCGGTAGCGGCGTTAAAGCCCTCAAAGGGGCCCTCGAAAACACTTTTAAATGAGCGACCGTAAATTTTAACGTTCAGGTCCTTTAAAAAAAGGCAGTCGTTATCGGTAGATAAAACGAAAACGTTTTCGGGAAGCTTTTCGTTTAAAAAGGGGGAGTCGGAGGAAAGGGGGTCGTGGTTTCCTGCGGCAAAAACGAATTTAACCGCATCATATTCACCGAAAATGCCAAAAACCTCACTTACAAGCGAGGTGTCAATTTTATTTGAATCAAAAAGGTCGCCTGCAATAATCATCAGGGGTATATCCCTTTGCAAGCAGTGCTGCGCCATTCTTCTGAAGGTGGCAACGGTTTCCTTTTGCCTGCGACCTGCCAGGTGGCCGAGATAACCGTTTGCGGCGCCGATATGCACATCGGCAGTGTGTAAAAATTTAAGGCGTGGCATTTTTAAACCTATCCTTTTTTTATAATTCTCGGCACTCTTTTGGAAATGCCGCAAATAATTTCATAATGAATTGTGCCTGTCTGCCCAGCAAGGGTGTCGGCAGGAAGGTCCTTTCCGAAAAGAACCACCTCATCGCCCTCTGAAACGCCTTTGATTTCGCTGACGTCAACACAAAATTGGTCCATACAAACCCTGCCCACAATGGGGGCCTTGTGACCCTTTATCAAAACGTAGCCCGTACCCGATAGTCGCCTTGGATAGCCATCGCCATAGCCTGCGGGAATGGTGGCAATTTTCATATCCCTTTGGGCCGTAAATGTTCTGCCGTAGCTCACCGTTTCGCCCTTTTTAATGTTTTTAATAAATGATATAACCGATTTAAGCGTCATAACGGGGATAAGGCCGTTATCATTGTCGGTTGGGCTTAAGCCGTAAAGCACGATACCGGGGCGGCAGGCATCAAAACGGTTGTCCTCATCAAGAAGTAATGCCGCCGAATTACAGCAGTGGCGAAGGTTAATTTTATATCCTGCGCTTTCAATAATATTGGTGGCCTTTTCAAAACGGGCAAGCTGCGCTTTGGTAAATGACAGGTCACCGTCACCATCGCCGTCACTTGAGGCGAAGTGGGTGAACACGCCGTCAAAAACAAGGTTAGGCAGGCTTAGAGTTTCGAGAATTTGGTTAATTTCGGGCAATTCATCGCTGCGGCAGTCAAAACCGATTCTGCCCATGCCCGTGTCAAGTTTTAAATGGAATTTAACAAAAACGCCCTGTTTTTTTGCGCTTTCCGAAAGCCTTCTGGCAAAGTTTAAAGAATAAACCGCCTGAATAATATGATTTTCGGCAAGGGTTTTTGCCCAGACTTCGGGGGTGTAGCCTAAAATCAGGATAGGGATTTCACGGTCAATTTTTCTGATTTCAAGGGCCTCATCAATGTTGGAAACGGCAAAGGCATCGGTTTTTTTGCTGATGAGAACCTTAACAACGCTGTCAAGACCGTGGCCGTAGGCATCGGCTTTAACAACGCTGAAAATCTTTGCTGACTTTGCATTTTTCTTAACAAGATTAAAATTATGGGCAAGGGCATCCATATCAATTTCAGCCCAAGTGCGATGTAAAAAATCCATAATAATCCCTCCAACCAATAATTATACTATATTCTTTTTATTATTGCAAATAGATTATTGAGCAGGTTATAATTGCTAACTCTACCATTTAACTATTTGTTGCAAAGAACAACAAATTATGTTATACTTAATGGGATAAAATACACCTACCTTTCTTGGCTGTTTTTAAAGGAGATATTATGAACAAACGAGAACGCTACAAAAGGTTAATATTATTTCTCACGTCTGCCCTGATTTTATTTATGCAGACAGCGGCTTTTACCGAGGTGTGGTTTACCGATTATTCCAATATCGGTTCAAACTATTTTGTTCGCGGAAACCTCATTATTATTGCGCAATATGCGTTAATGCTGTTTCTTTTTTATAAAATTTACGGCGGTCTTAAGGTGGGACATTTAAAGGTTTTCAACATTGCTTACAGTCAGTTTTTGTCGATTATTTGTGTGAATACGGTTACTTATTTACAACTTTCGCTTATCGGCAGATGGAAATTTATGACAAACGTTGAGCC
>JAZSBX010000143.1:0-6760 GCA_045602605.1 Acutalibacteraceae bacterium | reverse complement strand
ACTTTTGTCATAAACCTTAACCGATTTCGGTAATTTCTACCTTGGTGTAAGGTTGTCTGTGACCCATTTTACGAGCACAGCCTTTTTTGGGCTTGTAAGTGAAAACTGTGATTTTCTTGCCCTTACCGTTCTTAACAACGGTACCTTTTACGAAAGCATCCTTAACGAAAGGCTTGCCTACTTTGAGAGTTGAGTTTTTAACAGCAACAACTTTATCAAAGGTTACTTCTTCGCCTGCGTCTGCGTTTAATTTCTCAACGAAAATAACGTCGCCCTTTTCAACGCGGTACTGCTTTCCACCTGTTTCGATAATTGCGTACATCCTCTTGGTGCACCTACCTTAATTTTGATCTCGCTACTGTGAGGCGCGGCCCAAATTCGGGCGCAACTTAAAAAGCCTCCAATATGCGGCCTTACAAGTTTATCACAAACCGATGCAAATGTCAAGAAAAATATTTAAGTAATCTTTTTTCTTTATTCTTTGAATTTTTCGGCTCTGGCCAGCACCGAAATTATGGGCGAAATTAACACTCCGCAAAGGAAATTGCTCACCCCGTGAATTGCATCAAAGGGAAGCCCTGCCGCAATCCAGGTAAGTGTTCCCCTAAAATCAAGACCGAACATAATCGCCTGAAAGGGGGCATAAAGCGTGCCAAACAAGAAGCCGTGAAGTGAGCAGACCCCCATAAAGGCCAAGGTTGCCGCAGTTTTTGACATTTTGCGGGGCAACAGCATTGTAAAGCCCCAAAGCACTGTCCAGATATATAGATAAGGCACCCACCAGGCGCCAAAGCCCGAAAAGAGTCCGTTTAAAAAGACATAAATGTAAATGGGAAAAAGGGCTTTCGCTCTGTAGACATAGGTGCTAGCAACAATAAACACTCCAACCAAATGAAAGTTCGGAAATGCCTCAAAGGCAATATCACCAACATACATAAGTGTGCCGAGCATTGCAAAAACGGCAATTTCTTTAACCTTTATTTTTTTCATTATTCCGCCTTAAAGGTGTAGGTCTCTCCTACTACGATTTCGGTTTCACTTACGCCCTTTTGACCGTAAGCACCGTTAACGTAAAAAGCCCAATATTTTCCGTCCTTTTCGTAATCAAGGGTCACACCGTTAACCGTCTTAACATAGAGTCCGTACTGCGAATCCTCGCCTGCGACAAGGTTGTTTTCAATCAGAGCATCAGAAACTATAGTTTTATCGGTGCTGATTTCAAATTTTGTTTCGTTGCCATCAATACCAATAACGGTAAAGGTAAACTTGGTCTGGCCTTGTCCTACCTTTGTGGTCTCACTTACAGAAGATGTAAGTGAAGTAAGCGAGGAGGTGTCCTCTTTTTTGCCGTTACAGCCCGTTGCCGTAAGTGTCATTGCCGCAACAAGACATAGACAAAGGATGAACGACAGCATTTTCTTAAAATGTGTCTTTTTCATATTCATTCTCCTTAAAATTTTTCCCTTTAAAAGTCGGCTCTCGCGACAAAAATGACAAAGGGTTTTGTCCTTCGGATATTTCGACTGCGGCACCTTGTTTTCGCCTTCTCAAAGAAAATTCCTTCAATGGCCTGTCCCCTTTTGTTGCGGCAAAAGGGCAAGAAAACAATCTTTGTGTGCCTCACGGCGGCGGGCCCGTGCAGGAATTTCACCTGCTTCCCCGTTGGACAAAATTATTATAGCACACCCCTTTTTTCCTTTCAAGGCAAAATTAAAAGCCAAACGGGAAATTCCGTTTGACTTTCAGTGCTACAAAAACTCCCGCATCTGGTGGGTTAGTCTTTCCTCTAAATTTATAAGCCGCTTGCAAATATCCTTGGATTTTTCATCCGCCGCCTTATACTGATTAAGGTAACGGTTAAGGGATTTAACGCCCATATTACAGCCATCAGTCATAAGGTCGGCAATGGTGGCATCGGAATGTTCCATAGCCATTTTCATTCCCGTTTTCATATGACTCATACCCTTAATCATTGGGTTCGGGTCCTTGCCCTCATCGTGAAAGCGGCCAAGCTCCACCTGAATTTCCTTATCCAAACTGTCGTGCTCATCCTTGCAGGCATTAAGGCAGTCCTTCATTTTTTGCGAGCTTACGCGGTCATAAACGTCATCAATGGAAGCAACACCCATTTTAACCCCTGCATCACATTCGCGAAGCAGCTTAATAGTATCCTTTTCAATCATTTCAATTTTCCTTTCTTTTTTAAATTAGTATTATTCTAAAGAAAGGGATTATTCAAAAAAATACGGCGCCCAAAGGGCGCCGTATAACAACACTGTTTATTGCTTCTTGTTTGTTTTGGCTTTATAACCGTAGGTTTCCCCTGCCACAATTTCGGTTTCGCTGGGGCTCTTTACAGCATATTCGCCGTTTACACAAAATGCCCAATAGTTGCCGTCAACATCATAATCACGAGTTACACCGTCAACGGTTTTAACGTAAAGACCGTACTCTGTTTCCTCGCCTGCTATAAGGTCGTTTTCAAGCAGAGCATCGGCAACAATAGTTTTATCGGTCTTGATTTCAAATTTCTTTTCCTCGCCGTTTTCCTCTGTCACAACAAAGGTAAACTTGGTTTGACCTTTGCCGAGTTTTGTTACTTTTCCTGAAGTTCCGCCCTTATTACAACCCGTTGTTATCAGTGCAACTGTCATAATAAGCACGAAACAAAGGATTAACGATATCATTTTTGCCAAATGTAACTTTTTCATATTATTTTCTCCTTTAAATTTCGCCGTTTAAAAGCAGGAATTACCCACTCCCGGCCGGATATAAACATTATAACACATTTTTCTCTTTTTTCAAGGTAAAATTAAAGGCTATTATTAAAAAATACGGCACCACTCGGGTGCCGTAAATGTTTTTTATTTATAGGCCTTAAAGGCTGCGATAATTGCATCCTCATCGGAGAAGCCGTTGTTACAATAATTCTTGTTGTTCATATTGTACCAGGAAAAGTCCTTCGCGCTTGAGGTTGTGCGGCTGCCCGGAAGGGCAACATGGCCGCTTTTATCAATATCCTGCACCATTTTCCTTATGTCTGTGAAGAAGGAACGCCTGTAGGAATCGGGCTGGCTTGCAATCCAGCTGATTTCATCATAAACATACACAGCGTGTCCCGATTCGGGGTCATAGTTGTCAAACTCCAAAAGGAAGGGATAGTTACTGGTTGTCCAGCCCGAGGGAGACCTGCCCGAAACCGTCTTGTTATAAGGAGTGTCAGCCTTACGGTCTAACACACATTTTTGGGGAGAAGCGTTGCTGCTTGAATTCGCAGCAACAAGGCGCACAGGCCACATATTAAAATCAGCAAGCATTACGCCATCGGTGCCCACAAAGTTTTGTCCGGGATAGTGGCAGTCAATAATAACATACTTTCTTCTGGCGTTCGTTTCGGCGTAATCTCTAATCTTATGAATGACCTTTGTCCAGGCCTTGCGATTTGGGTCGTTTTGGCCCATAAATCCCGTTTGACCTAGATGAAGCGCTTCAAAGCCGTTATCAATGTATAAGCAAGCTCTGTAATAGAAGAACATCTGGGTTTCTACCCTTGTAATATCGGGAACGCCGTGGGTGGAATTCCACTGCGCGTTAGCCTGACCGTCAACATAAAGCATTCTCTTGTAATTAAAATAGCGCTCTTCTTCCTTTTCGCCAAAGGCCTTCAAAACGTGTGTGGGGATTTTTATATTGTTCATTTCGGGACCGCAGGTTTCAAAAATACAGGCCTCAAAAATAACATCGGGGTCAATGGCGTGAATTTGGTCCATTATAGCCGTGTATTCAGACAGATTTGCCTCGTGTGTGGTTGAGGGATACCAATCGGCAACGGTGCGGCAAACATACTTTGCGCCAACGTTTAAAATTGCGCGGGCGGCATCCTGCTTGTTATCACCTGTAATTGTGTAGGTAATGGCGCGGGCAAGGTAATTATTTAAAACGCTTTCGGAAATTTTACCGTTAAAGGTAAAATCCATTCCCGCGTTAACGCTTGTGTTCTTTGTAAGGTTCAAAACGGTGGTTTCAAGACCGCTCTGAGTGTTGGCGGCAACCCTTTCGGTTCCGTCCTTTGCAACCGCTTTAACATTCAGCCTGTAAACAGCGCCGTTTTCCACCTTGTCATCAGTTTTAAAGGTTGTGCCTGTAAGACCTGTTTTTTCAAGAATGGTAGTGTATTTATCACCGTTTTTCTTTTCTATTTTAAGGCTTACGGTTTCGCCATCCTTAAGGTCTGACCATTGAACGTTTATAGTGTTTGTGTACCAATAATCGCCGCCGGGGCTTTGCAGTGCGAATTTGGAGCCTAGTCCTCCACCGCCAAGACCGATAACGTTTCCAACCTGACTAACCACGGATGACGTGCCGCTTTCGGTGCTATTTTTGTCGCAGCCTGCAAAACAGCAGACAAGCAGACAAACGCACAAAATGAGGGAAACAATTTTTCTTAAATTTGCCATAACGTAACTCCTGTGTAATATTTATTATATAATCATTTTACCCTTTAGCAGGGTAAAAGTCAATGCACCGTAAAAAAAGGTGTGGGCTGCGCCACACCTTTTTTATTTAACCGTTTTTAACCGTTTTGAAGGCCTTGATAATTGCCTCCTCATCAGAGAAACCATCGGGACAGGCATCGCTTTTGTTATTCATTTGATACCAGTCCATTTTGCCAAGGTCCTCACGGTAGGCACAACGACTACCGATAAGGGAAACGTGGCCGTTGTCGTTAAGGTCGGCAACCAGCTGTCTTACGGTTGTCAGAAACTCTCTTCTGTACCAATCAGGCTGATTTGCGGCCCAGGAAATTTCATCATAGCCCCAAATACAGTTGTGCTCGGAACCTTTTTCAAATTTTCCGCCAAAGTTATCAAACTCAAGAAGGTAAGGATAATTCTCAGTATACCAACCGCTGGGCGAAGTGCCCGAAATACCCTTCTTATAAGGCGCATCGCGGTTTAAATCAATGGTGCTTCTTTGGGGATTATCCTCACTGATTTCGTGAGGCACCTCGTTTTCGGCAGGCTTTAATCTTAAAGGCCACATATTAAAGTCGGCAAGCATAACGCCGTCAGTGCCCACAAAGTTATGGCCCTGATAGTGGCTGTTAAACAAAACATAGCCTCTTCTGGCGTGTTTTGAAGCATAATCGCGAAGCATGTGAACAACCTTTGTCCAGCAAACCCTGTCGGGGTCCTTTTTGCCGATAAATTCGGTCTGACCCATATGAATTGACTCGATACCTAAGTCCATATAGGCGCAACCTCTATAATAAACAAACATCTGGTATTCTTCCTGTGTGATGTCGGGAAGACTGTGCTGGTCGCACCAAAGGTTATTGCAATAGCCGTCCTGATGCTCCATTTTTTTATAGTCAAAGCAGCGGTCCTCAACGGGTTTTCCGAAGGCCTCAAAAACATGGGCAGGGATTTTAATATCGTTCATTTCAATGCCGCAGGTTTCAAAAATGCAGGCCTCAAAAATAACATCGGGGTCAATGGCGTGAATCTCCTCGAAATAAGCCTTATATTCGGGGAACTTTGCCTCGTGTTCATTTGATGGATACCAATCGGCAAGAGCACGGCAGATGAATTTTGCGCCAATATTTAAAATTGCGCGGGTTGTATCGGCCTTGTTCTCATCGGTATAGGAGTATGTAATAGCGCGGGAAAGGTAATTTTCCAAAACCTCTTGGCTTATTTTGCCGTTAAACTCAAAGTTTAACCCCTCGTTGACAGTTGTGTTTTTTATAATTTCACTCATTTTTATCTCCCCTTTTATAAGGTTTGTTACACCCTCATTTTAGCCATTAAAATAACGACTGTCAATGTTTTTTTAAAGAATATTAAAATTTGCAAGAATTGTAATAAATAGAGACAAATTGTATGCATTTAAGAGCATTACCTTGGCCGCAAAAATCTTCGGCCATAAAACAAAAAAACGGAATGGATAGGTCCATTCCGTTTTCATTAAATTCAATTATTATTCCTCGCCGAAAGGATCTTCGCCTTCATCGCCATCAATCCAAGGCTTGCTTTCATCGTCTAAAATTTGGTTAGATAAGCGAAGTTCATAAATGTCAATTTCAGGGAAAAGATATTTTTTCATCCTATTTTCCTCCTATCCAAATTATTCGGCTACGGCGCAGGTGTAGCAAACCCCATTGTCGATTACACCATTGCTTATAGTGTAGTCGCCGAATTCAACAGTTAATACCTGTATTTTAGTATTTTGCGCCGGGGCAATATACCCCTGCCTAATTGTACACACACATTATAGTACAAATGAATTCACTTTGCAAGAGGTAAAATTAATTTTGTTGATTTTTGCAAAATATGTAAACTTTTTTGTGCAGTTTGATGAAACAATCCTCCCTCTTTAATGCTTTAAGGTCGCAGGGTAAAGTGAATAATCCTGCCTTTTTGCAGGATTTTAAAAAATGTTTTAAAAAACTCATATTTTCTTTGATTTTTTATATGTAATATGTTAATATAAAATAAATATATTAGTACAGTTTAGGGAGGTCTTCTTTTGAATTACTGTTTAGCCATTGACATTGGTGCTTCCAGCGGTCGCCATATTTTAGGTTCCCTTGAAAACGGGAAAATGGTGCTCAGCGAAGTTTACCGTTTTGAAAACAATATTTGTGAAGAAAACGGCACCCTTTTTTGGGACATTGCCCACCTCGTGAGCGAGGTTAAAGCAGGTCTTAAAAAATGCGGTGAATTGGGTAAAATCCCCGAAACCGTTGCCATTGACACCT
>JAZSBX010000142.1:0-21293 GCA_045602605.1 Acutalibacteraceae bacterium | reverse complement strand
CCCCTCATTAAACAAATTTCGCCGTTTACAGCCACTTCTCCGTTTTGTATTACTATTTTCGCGTGTCCACCCGTTGAAACGGCAGAGGCTAATTTTAAGGCTGAATCAAGTCTTATAAAATTTTCTTTAATAAAAACCTTTTCCATTTTTTATTTTAACCTCATAGGCATAATCATATATTTATATTCATCGTGCTCGGTGGGGTTAATAACAACGCCCGAATTTGCGCCGTTAAAGAGAATTTCAACCCTTTCTTCCTCTGTTGCCTTTAAAGCCTCTAATAAATAGCGGCTGTTAAGACCTATTTCAAAGGATGAACCCTCAAGAGAAATTTCATATTCCTCTTTAGCGCGGCCAACGGCTGTGGCGCAGGAGAAGGAAATTTTATCCTCTTCAAAAAGACAGCGAACAGGGGTAGAAAAACTGTCGCTTATAATAATTGACATTCTTTCAATAATGTTAATTAAATCCCTTGTGTTAATGAAAACTCTTTGTTTAAACTCATCGGGAATGGTTTTTTTGTAATTAACAAAGTCACCCTCAAAAACTCTCGAAATAAAGGTGTAGCCGTTAATTATGAAGGCAACAAGCTTTCTTGAAATTTTAATGTCAACATCCTCGCAGTCTTCACCTATAAGCTTTACAACCTCGCTTAATGATTTACCGGGAATAATAAATTCAAAATTTTTATCAGTGGCAACCTTTTGGCGGCGAATTGCAAGGCGATAACCGTCAATGGCAACAAACTGCAGTGTTTTGTTTTCCACTGAAACGTTAATTCCTGTGAGAACAGGCCTTGTTCCTTCATTTTGAGCAACGGCAAAAAGGGTGCCTCTTACCATATCCTTTAAAATTTCGGCCTCAATGGTTACGTTTTCACCCTCGGTAAAGAAAGGAACCTCCGGATAAACCTTGGCATCCATTCCCATAATGTCGAAAACTGCGCCGCCTGATGAAATGTGGCACATTAAACGGTCATCACTTTCAATTCTAACCTGTATACCGTTCATTCTTCTTAAAATATCCGAAAGAAAACGGGCGGGTAAAACGATGTCGCCGTCTATGGTTGTGTTTGCATAAATTTCCTTTTTCATTCCCATTTCAAGGTTATAGGATAAAAGTGTGATTTTACCCTTTTCTGCGCTGATTAAAATACCCTCCAAAACTGGCTGTGAGGTTTTGTTTGAAACAATTCTTGATAAATTTGTTACAGCATCAAGCAATTTTTCTCTTTCAACTTCAAAAATCATAAAAATTCTCCTTTAAAAGAATGTTTAAATTATCAGTATTATTATATTGTGTGGAAATGTGGGATAAGTCCTTAAATTCCTTTAAAATACATATAATTTGCGGTGGAAAAGAAACTTGATAAAAATTGGATAAAAAATAAGCTTTAAAAGTTATAAAATAGGGTGTGGAAAAATTAAGGTTAGTTTATGTTAGTTATGGGGATAACTTGTCCTTTATATTTTTACTGCGCCTGTTGTAAATTTCTTATCATATTTTCAATCATTTCTTTTTCATAAGGCTTGTCTTTTAAGAAATTTTCAATTTTCTTAATATTATAAAGAACGGTGGTGTGGTCGCGGCCGAAATGGTCGCCGATGGCTTTATAAGACATATCAGTCATTTCTCTCACAATAAACATCGCAACCTGACGGGCCTGGGCTAACTGCTGTGTTTTGCGGTTTGAATAAATATCAGATTCCGAAACGTTGTAAGAACGGGCAACCTCGCTGATTATTTTTTCAATTTTTACAGGTTCGGGCGCGGCATCATCCACAACCTTTTTAATAAATTCCTGAACAACCGAGGCTGTAAGGACAGAATTTTGAATTTGTGTGTAAACCTTAATGTTTTTAACAACACCCTCAAGCTGGCGGGCGTTTTTCTTAATGTTATCGGCAATAAGGAAAACTATAGAGTCATCAAGGTTTAATGAAAGTTCGGTGGCTTTTTTCTTTATAATACCAACCCTTGTTTCAAAATCGGGTGAAGAAATGTCGGCAAAGCAACCGCCCTCAAAGCGCGAGCGAATTCTGTCATCAAGGGTTTTAATTTCCTTGGGCGGCCTGTCCATTGTGACAACGATTTTCTTATTATTAAGATAAAGAGCGTTAAAGGTGTTAAAAAACTCCTCCTGTGTTTGTTCTTTACCTGCAATAAACTGAATATCGTCAATAAGCAAAACATCAACCGAACGGAAGCGGTTTCTGAAATCCTGAATGGTGCCGTCCTTAATAGCGGCAATCATTTGGTTTGTGAAATCCTCGCATCTTATGTATTCCACCTTTTTAGAGGGAAAAAATTTAAGGGAATGATTTTTAATTGCAAGCAAAAGGTGTGTTTTACCAACGCCCGAATTACCGTAAATCACAAGGGGAATCTGGCTGGTTTCGTTGTTGGCAACCGAAAAGGAGGCCGCGTGGGCAAAACGGTTTGTTGGGCCAACGATAAAGTTTTCAAAGGTAAAGCAGGAGGCAAATGAAAAGTCATCGGCAACCTCCTCGGTAACAACCGAGCCGTTTTCATCCTCAATCAAAATAATGATTTCGAAATCAATGCCCATAATTTGTTTAAGGGCGCTTTTTAAAAGCTGAGTGTAGTTATCCTCGATAATGCCTTTTTTATATTCATTATCAATACCCATAACGAATTCGCCGGCTCTAAGCTCAATAGGGTGAAGGTCCTTAAGCCAGCAGTTAAAGGCAACCTCGGTTATGCTTTCAAGGCAGACCTCTTTAACGGCGGCCCAAACATCGTTTAAAGATTCTATTTTCAAAATTTTTCTCCCCTTTGTTTTTATTGTATTAAACTAAATAAATAATTATATATCATAACATTATACATTATAACACTAAAATTTTAAAAATACAATAAAAAAATATAATATTATATATAATATATAATAAAAACTATAGAAATTAGCGTTTCTTACAAAAAGAACGCAAAAACAAGGTAAAAATAAAAAGGCCGCAGGACTTAAATTTAAAGAAAAAATGTATTATTCACAAAATAAAAGTAAAAATAAAAATAAAAAGGAGAAAAGAAAAATGAAAAAAATAATTTCTTTAATTTCTGCAGTTATTTTGTGTTTCGGCCTCACCTTTACCCTTGCAGGCTGTAACAAAAAGGAAACGGCGCAGGTTTATTTTTTGAATTTTAAACCCGAAAGCGCCAAGGTCTACACCGAAATTGCCAAGGCCTATGAAAAAGAAAAAGGGGTTAAGGTAAAGGTTGTAACGGCGTCCTCGGGGGCCTATGAGCAAACCTTAAAATCGGAAATTGCAAAGGATTTCGCCCCCACCATTTTTCAGATTAACGGCCCCGTTGGCTACACCGCCTGGAAGGATTACTGTTTAGACCTTAAGGACACAACTCTTTATAACATTTTAACCGACAAGGCGCTGGCCGTTAAAGATGGTGACGGCGTTTTTGCCGTTCCTTACGTGGTTGAGGGCTACGGTATTATTTACAACGGGGAAATAATGGAAAAATATTTTAATTTGTCCACTAAAAAGACAAATATTTCCTCGGTTTCACAGATAAATTCCTTCGAAACCTTAAAGGCGGTGGCAGAGGATATGACCGCCCACAAAAAGGAACTTGGAATTGAGGGGGCTTTTGCGGCCACCTCGCTTATATCGGGTGAGGATTGGCGAAGCCACACCCACCTTGCCAACGTTCCCATTCACTATGAGTTTAAGGATAGCGAAAACACGCCCTTGAGCGTTTTGCAAACGGCGGAAATTACCTTTAAGCACGCCGATAATTATAAAAAACTGTTTGATTTGTTCCTTGATAATTCCACCACCGAAAAGGGACTCCTCGGCACAAAATCGGTTGCCGATTCTATGGCGGAATTTGCCCTCGGTAAGGCGGCAATGGTGCAAAACGGCAGCTGGAGTTATTCCCAGATTTCCGAGGTTAAAGGCAACACCGTAAAGGCGGATAAAATCGGCTTTTTGCCCCTTTTTATGGACTTTGAGGGGGAGGAAAATCAGGGCATTTGCATCGGCACCGAAAATTATCTTGCAATTAACAAAAACGCAACCGCCGAGCAGCAAAAGGCTTCTATTGAGTTTCTCACGTGGCTGTTTACCGAGGAAAACGGCAAGCGCTTTGTGAGTGAGGAATTGGGCTTTTTAACCCCATTTAAAACCTTTTCGGCCGAGGAAGCACCAAAGGACCCTTTAGCGCAAGAGGTCGTGCGGTTTATGAACGATGAAACCAAGGATAACGTGCCCTGGACCTTCACTTCATTCCCGGGGGAAATTTTTAAAAAGGCCTTTGGCGGAGCGCTGCTTGAATATGCCCAGGGCTCAAAGACCTTTGATGAGGTTGTTCAAATTGTAAAGGAAAAATGGAAGGAAGCAAGGTGAACAAAATGATAAAACGGGGAAAAGGGGATTTTGTAATCTTTGCCCTTCCAACCCTTATCTGCTTCACGGTTGCCTTCATTGTTCCCTTTGTTATGGGGCTTTACCTTTCCTTTACCTCTTTTACCACCGTTAGCAACGCTACCTTTGTTGGACTACAGAACTTTGTAAATATTTTTAAAAACGGCGGAGATTTTTTGGCCTCCCTTAAATTCACCCTGCTTTTTGCCCTGGTTAGCGTTTTAACCGTTAATCTTTTCGGCTTTTTGCTGGCTTTGCTTTTAACCTCCTCGGTTCGGGGCAAAACATTTTACCGCACCGTGTTTTTTATGCCCAACCTTATCGGCGGCATAGTGCTGGGTTATATATGGCAGTTGGTTCTTAACGGTATTTTAAAAAATTTCGGCGTAACCCTTACCACAAGCGAGGTTTACGGCTTTTTCGGCCTTGTGGTTTTAATGAATTGGCAAATGATAGGGTATATGATGGTCATTTACGTTGCGGGAATTTCCTCCCTGCCCACCCAAATGCTGGAGGCGGCAAGGGTGGACGGCGCAGGTTATTTCACCACTCTTTTGAGGGTGATTTTGCCCAATTTAAAGGAAAGCTTTACAATTTGCCTCTTTTTAACCCTCACCAATTCCTTTAAGCTTTTCGACCAGAATTTAAGCCTCACGGGTGGCGCGCCATCGGGCAAAAGCTCAATGCTGGCACTGAATATTTACGACACCTTTTACGGCAGTGTTGGCAGGGAAGGGCTGGGTCAGGCAAAGGCGGGAATTTTTTCTTTAATCGTTGCCCTTGTGGCATTTTTACAGTTTTATTTAACCAGAGAAAGGGGCAACAAAAAATGGCAAAAAGAAAAGCGTTAAAAACCCTTGCCGCCCTTTTGCTGGCCGCCCTTTGCGCCCTTTTCATTTTTCCCATTGGGGTTATAATAATGAACTCCTTTAAAACAAGGTTTGAAATAAGCGCGGCTCCCTTCACGCTACCAAACGGCGATACCTTTGCGGGGCTTGAAAACTATATTACGGGAATAACCGAAACGGGCTTTCTCTCGGCGTTTTTTTATTCCCTTTTCATAACCGTATTTTCCGTTTTGGCCATTGTTTTTTTCACCTCTCAAACGGCGTGGTACATTGTGAGAAGAAAATCCCTTTTCACGAAAATGCTTTACTACGCCTTCGTGCTTGCAATGGTGGTACCCTTTCAAATGGTTATGTTCACCCTTTCAAAAACGGCCAATTTTTTAAATCTTGATTCCCCGTTGGGGCTTGTTTTCATCTATTTAGGCTTCGGCGCCCCACTTTCGGTGTTCCTTTTCTGCGGCTTTGTGAAAACGGTGCCTTTGGAAATTGAGCAGGCGGCGCTGGTTGACGGCTGTGGCAGTGTGAGAACCTTTTTCTTTGTGGTTTTCCCTCTGTTAAAGCCCATTTCCACAACCGTAAGCGTGCTTAACGCCATGTGGATTTGGAACGACTATCTCCTGCCGTATCTCATTATCGGAAGCGAGTATAAAACCATTCCCATTGCCGTTCAGTACCTTCGCGGCGGCTACGGCTCGGTGGATATGGGTGCCCTTATGGCGGTGCTTACCCTTTCGGTGATTCCCGTTGTGATTTTTTATTTTTTCGGCCAAAAGTTTATCATCGAGGGGGTGGCGGCAGGTGCAGTCAAGGGGTAAGGGCATTTTACTGCCCGTTTTTTCCCTGCCCGGCGGAGAGGGTATCGGTACCCTTGGCGCGGGCGCCCGCTTCTTCATTGATTTTTTGAAGGAAACGGGGCAGGACTATTGGCAAATTCTCCCCTTAAGCCCCCCGGGGCAGGGTAATTCTCCCTATTCGGCAACCAGCGCCTTTGGGGGGAACGAGCTTTTTATCGACCTCGAATTGCTGTTTGAAAATGGATATTTAAAGGAAAAACCGCCGAAAATCCAAAACACGGGCAGGACTAATTATGAGGCCGTGAGAGCCGAAAAAAAGCCCTGCCTTTTTCGTGCGGCAAGGGCATTTAAAGGCAACGGCCAATTTTCCGAATTTTTAAAGGAAAACGAGTTTTGGCTTGTCGATTATGCAAAATACCGCGAAAAAAAAGAAAAAACACCCCAAAACGTTACAAAGGTGTTGCAGTTTTTCTTTTTTTCACAGTGGGTTAGTCTTCGGAAATACGCCAATGAAAGCGGTGTCAAAATCATTGGGGATTTGCCCTTTTACGTGGGGGCAAATTCGGTTGACATAATATCAAACCCTAAAAACTTTAAGGTGGGTGAGGATTTAACTCCCACACTCCTTTCCGGTGTGCCGCCCGATGAGTTTTCAAAGGATGGGCAGTTGTGGGAAACCCCCGTTTATAATTTCGAAAAACAGCGGGCAGACGGCTTTAAATTCTGGCGGCAGAGGATAAATCAGGCGGCCGCCCTTTACGACTGTGTGCGCCTTGACCATTTTCGCGCGTTTTCCTCCTTTTACGCCGTGCCCAAGGGACAAAAAACCGCCAAAAACGGACAGTGGATTAAGGGTGTGGGACTGCCTTTTTTTGAGAGCCTTAAAAAAGAATTTTCAAAAATTCAGGTCATTGCCGAAGACCTTGGGATTTTGGATGATGACCTTAAACTTCTCCTTGAAAAAACGGGATTTCCCACAATGAAGGTGCTTCAATTCGCCTTTGATGGCAGGGAGGACAACCCCTTTTTGCCCCGGAATTTTCACAAAAACTGCGTGTGCTACACAGGCACCCACGATAACGACACCGCCGCCTCCTGGTATGAAAATGCCCAAGAGGCAACCAAAAAACGGTTGCTCCAATTGTGTGGGGAGGAGGGCTTTACACCCTGCGAAAAGTTGATAACTCTGGCGATGAAAAGCAGGGCCGACACCGTGATAATTCCCTTGGCAGACTATCTCGAAATGGGAAATGAGGCCCGTATTAACACACCGGGAAGTGTGGGGGAGAAAAACTGGTCCTGGCGGGCAAAAACTTCGGATTTCACCGAGGATTTAAAGAAAAAGGTGAAAAGGCTGTCGGTCAGGTAAAAGAAAAAAATTTGCAATAAAAAACCCTAAAAAACAAACCTCGGCCACCAAGCCGAGGTTTACATAATGTTGGTCGCTGTATACAGGAGAACAGAGTTCTCCTGTAAGCCTTTGTGCAAAACAAAAGGAGGGCTGTTGCCCTCCTTAAATATTATTTTATTTTTCGTTAATGAATTCCGCAATATCCTCAAGTCTGCAATCAAGCGCTTTACAAATTTTATCGAGGGTTTTGGTTTCGACATTCTCGTTTGCTTTTAATCTTCTGATGGTTTTGCTGTCAATTTCACATTCTTCACGCAATTTGTATGTGGAAATGTTTTTGGCTTTCATTGTAAGCCATAATCTATCAAACGTAATCATCATAATCCCCTCCTTGACATTTAATATTATGGGGATTATAATCTTAAATATTAAGGGGATATAACCCCCATAGCCAAGGAGATTATGATGTTTAAGCGTGTCGTTGTGGCAGGGTGCAGGAATTATAACAATTATACTGAAGCCAAAGAGTTTATTGATATGTGTTTATCTCGCGTTCGCAAGGAAAACGAAATTGTTATAGTTTCAGGGGGCGCTGACGGCGCAGATAAACTAGGCGAGCAATATGCACGGGAGAAAGGTTTTAAAATAGAGAGGTATAAGGCAAAATGGGAAAAATACGGCAAAAGCGCGGGGCCGATAAGAAATGAGGAAATGGCAAAAATCGCGGATTTTGTGATTTGTTTTTGGGACGGAAAAAGCAGAGGAACAAAATCAATGATAGAAAGCGCAAAAAAACAGGGGAAACCCCTGAAAATAAAAATAATTTTGTAGGGGAGGGGTTTCCCCTCCCGTTTGGTTTTCCCATAAATTTTAACGGGATACTCTCCTCCGACATTGTTTTGACCGCTCCGAGCGGTTAACAAAACAATTTGTCGTGCTCGAGACTTCACAGTCCCCAAAGGCTATCGCGCCTTTGGGGCTGCTTCGGCGAACCCTACGGGTTCAATCCCTTAAAAAGCAAAAAAACTGTCGCCAACCGCAAGGGGTGGCGACAGTTTTGGCGCGCTTTAAGGGATTCGAACCCCTGACCTTTTGGTCCGTAGCCAAACGCTCTATCCAGCTGAGCTAAAAGCGCATTTATTTTTTTGATGCTAGGCAATTATATCACAAATGAAAAATAAAATCAATAGGAAAATTAAAAAATTTTTATTATGCCCCGTTTTCCATAAAAAACCTGTCAAACTTTGAAAAAACTCATTGAAAGATGGGGTAAAAAGGTATATAATTATTATATACATTTTTAAAGGGGTTATATTTGCTATGTGTAAGAAAATTGTTTGTCTGCTTCTTGCGGTTTGTCTTTTGTCTTTGTGCGGTTGTTCAGGCGGCACGCCCACCATTGACGTAAGCGAGGGCTTTAATTCCTCGGTGGTGTCAAAGGCAGAAAAGGTTTATGAAATTAACCCCTTAACGGGAGAGAAGAACCTTGCTCCCGAAAAGGCCAACCTGCGCCCCGTGGCGGTGACCATTGACAACGCCGTTGAAAGCGTGCAGACTTCACTTGCAAAAGCCGATATTATTTACGAAACCGAGGTTGAGGGCGGCACTACCAGACTTTTTGCCCTTTTCAAGGATGTGTCCGTTGCAGGACAAATCGGCCCCGTGCGCTCTGCCAGAGTTGTTTTCAACGACCTGGCTTGCGGTCACGATGCTCTGTTTTTGCATTGCGGTCTTGACAAGACCTACTGCGCCGCCGAATTTACAAACATGGGCTCCGACCATATGGACATTAACACGGGCCTTGCCGCAAAATACGGCTTCAGAGAGCCCAACGGCTTTGCCTACGAGCATACAATGTACACAACCGCCGAAAAGGTTGCGCAGGCAATGAAGGACCTTAAAAAGCGCACCACCACCGAGAAAAACACCTGGATAAACTTCCTGCCCGAGCCTGAGGAAGGCACCCCCGCGGTTCCTTCCACCACCGCAAGTGAGGTTAGAGTTGTGTTTAGCGGCGCTTATTCCGATTCCTTTAAATACAACGAGGAAGAGGGCGTTTATCAGCGAATCAGAAACTCAAAATTCCACACCGATTATAAAACGGGTGAGAGGGTAAGCGTTAAAAACCTTTTCGTGCTTAAAACCACAATTAAAGACTATCCTGACGGACTTCACCGCGAGGTGCTTTTAAACAGCGGCGAGGGTTACTATATCAGCAACGGTAAATACGAGGAAATCAAGTGGTCAAAGGGAGATTATAACGATGCCCTTACCTTTACGAAGGCCGATGGAAGCGAATTTTCGGCAAATGCGGGCAATTCCTGGATTTGCATTATGAATACCACGGGCCGCGTTAATTTCACCGCCGCCCCCGAACCCGAAACCTCATCAACCGCAAGCGCGGTACAATAAAAAAGTTAAACCCCCTTGCAACATTGCGTTGCAAGGGGGTTGTTTTATAAAAACACAAGGTAGGGAACAACCTGTGTGTTGTTCCGCGCTCTCTTTTAGTCCTCATCGGGCTCTTCGGGGGCATCCCAGTTATGCCAGATGTTCTGAACGTCATCGTTTTCCTCCAGCATATCAATGAGTTTTTCCATTTTTGTGATGGCTTCCTCATCGGTTAAAGAGGTCATAGTGGAAGGAACGTAGGCAACCTCGGCGGAAAGGAAGGAATAACCTGCGGCTTCAAGAGCATCGCGAACCTTGCCGAGTTCATTGGGGTCGGTGGAAATTTCGAAAACATCGCCGTCCTCGAAGCTGAAATCCTCAGCGCCTGCCTCTAAAGCGGCATCCATAACGGTTTCCTCATCCTTGCCCTCGGCCTCGATTAAAATAAGGCCCTTGCGCTGGAACATAAACATAACGGAGCCCGGCTGACCGAGATTTCCGCCGCATTTGTCAAAATAATGGCGCATATCACCTGCGGTTCTGTTGCGGTTGTCGGTTAAGGTTTCAACAACCACCGCAACGCCCGAGGGACCGTAACCCTCGTAAACGATTTCTTCGTAATTATCGGTGTTGCCCTCTCCTGCGGCCTTTTTAATAATACGTTCAATGTTTTCATTGGGAACGTTGGCAGCCTTTGCCTTGGCAATAACGTCTTTAAGCTTGCTGTTTTCGCTTAAATTGGGGCCGCCTGCTTTAACAACCATAGCAATTTCTCTGCCGATTTTGGTGAAAACCTTGGCTCTTGCCTGGTCGGTCTTTTCCTTTTTTCTTTTAATGGTACTCCATTTGGAATGTCCTGACATTTTTAAATTCAATCCTTCTCATAAAAATTATTCAACTAAATTATATTAACACAAAACCCCCTTTTGCACAAGGGGGTTTAGAAAAATTTAATTAAGGGAGGATAAATATTCCTCGAACACCTTGCCGCTTTCCTTAATGAGTTTGGCGTTTTCCTTGCCCACGTAGCGGTAGTGCCAGGGCTCGGGGATAATGCCCGTTGTGTCCTGCTTGCCATCGGGATAGCGGTAGATAAAGCCGTAGTCCCAGCAATTTTCCTGAAGCCACTCAAATTCTCTTGTGTAACGGAAGGCATCATCGGTTGAGTTAAAGTCAACCGCAAGGCCAAGCTGATGCTCGCTGGAGCCGGGAATGGCAACGGCAGTTGCGGCTTCAATTTCGGCCTGCTTTCTTGTGTAATCGGGGTTGGCCGCCATAACGCGGTTCACCTTGTTATCAAAAAGGGCTTGCTGTTCTGCCATTGTGCGTGTGGAGGAAACGAGAATAAGGTTAACGCCCTGTTTTCTTGCATCATCCATCATATCAATAAGGTCATTAAAGCCAATGGTGGCAAAGTGCATATCAGCCCAGGTGCCGTAGCCTGCGGGAATGGGGGTTGTGCGGGGTTTAAAGCCCTCGGGCAGGGGAACCCAGGGGTTAACCAGCATCATAAGATATTCTTCCGTATCAATGGGGGTGTAATCGGTGTTGGAAATAAGGGAGCTTTCCCCTCTTGAAACCTCACTCGAAACCTCACTTGAAACCTGACTTGAAGCCTGGCTTGCGCCTGCCTCGGTTGCAGAGGAGGACTGCTGTGAGCCGCCCACAATATCGTTATCACTGCAGCCGCAAAGGGCAAAGAGCAGGGCAAAACATAAAACAAGAGCAACAATTTTAGATTTCATTTTTATTTTCCTCCCATATTTTTTCACAAATAAAATCAATATCCGCAAGGCTTTTGATTTCACCGCACAGCTTTCTGAAATTCGCGGCGCCCTTAAGGCCCTTCATATACCACGCCGTGTGCTTTCTCGCCTCAAGCAAACCGATGTGTTGGCCCTTGTAGGCCAGCATAAGTTCAATTTGCCTTCGCATTACGGCAAGTTTTTCCTCCAGTGTGGGCTCGGTCAAAATCTCTCCTGTTTCAAAGAAGTGGTTTATTTCTCTAAACACAAAGGGGTTGCCCATTGCGGCGCGGCCCACCATAAGAAAATCGCACCCTGTTTTTTGGAGCACCGCTTTGGCCGAGGGGCCGTCAACAATGTCGCCGTTGGCGATAACGGGAACCGACACCGCTTCCTTAATTTTTTTTATTGTGTCATAGTCAACGGGGGGAGAGTACATCTGCTGTCTTGTTCTGCCGTGAACGGTGATGGCATCGGCTCCGTTTTGCTCTAAAATTTTGGCAAGCTCCACACCGTTAATGCTATCCTTGTCCCACCCTATGCGGATTTTAACGGTCACAGGCAGGTCTACTGCATTTTTCACCGCCTTAACGATTTCCCCCGCTTTTTTCGGCTCTTTCATAAGCGCGGCGCCGCCGCCGTTTCCTGCAACCTTTGGGGCAGGGCAACCCATGTTGATATCAATAAAATCGGGGTTAAATTTTGCGGCGGTCTCGGCGGCAAGGGACATAGTTTTTGGCTCACCGCCGAAAAGCTGTGAGGCCATGGGGCGCTCTTTTTCGCCGATAAAAAGGTAGGCGGCAGATTTTTTATCCCCCATGCTTACCCCTTTTGCGCTGGTTAATTCCCCAACGGTGTAGGCGGCGCCGTATTCACGGCAAAGCTCCCTCATTGCGCGGTCGGCAACCCCTGCCATCGGGGCCAGGGCGGCGTGGCCTGAAATTTCCAGATTTCCGATTTTCACTTGTGCCGCCTCCCCCAAAAATCATACTAAAATTATATCAAAAAAGGTGCTTTTTGTAAAGTAGATATATAATATTAAAATATTTTTAAAATTATGCTTCTATTTTTCCTAAAGTAATGATATAATAATTTAGTGTATGACCAAATTTTGTAAAGGACGGAATTTACAAATGGAGATAATCGTTAAGGGAAAAAAGGTGGTTTACGAGGAAACGGGTAAAGGCGAGCCTATTCTCCTGCTTCACGGCTGGGGAAGTGAGGGCAGGTTTTTCGCCCCCATAATGAACGCCTTTAAAAACCGCTACCGCCTTATTGCTCCAAACTTCCCGGGTTGCGGCGGCAGTGAAACTATGGACACCCCCTGGACACTTGCCGATTATGAAGATTTCGTTCTTGAATTTATGGACAAACTTGAAATAAAAGACCCCGTTATGATGGGCCACTCCCACGGCGGCAGGGTCACCCTTTCCCTTTGCGCAAAGGGGAAGGTAAGCCCCGAAAAAATAGTGTTGCTGGATAGCGCAGGTCTTATTCCTAAAAAAAGCCCGAAACAAATTTTAAGAGCCAAAAGTTTTAAGGTGGTTAAATGGTTTTTAACCCTGCCGATTATTAAAAACTTTTCAAAGGGGCTTTTAGATAAGGCAAGAAAGCATTTCGGCTCGGCCGATTATAACGCGGCGCCGCCCGTTCTTCGGCAAACACTGGTGAGCCTTGTGAACACCGACCTTCGGGATGTTTTACCGAACATTAAGGCATCAACACTGCTTATCTGGGGCGAAAAGGACACCGCCACCCCCCTTGCAGATGCCAAAATTATGGAAAGCCTTATAAGTGATTCGGGGCTGTGTGTTATAAAGGGCGCAGGTCACTTTGCCTTTGCCGAGGCGCCGGCCCAGACCATTGCAATTTTAAACAGTTTTTTAGGGTAGAGGGAATAATCAGATGAATATTTTGGTTTTATTATCTGCTGTTTCTTTAAGCCTTGCAGGTGTTGCAGGGGCCATAAAGCAGATGCACATGATGCAACAAAATTCCTATTATTTAAGCCGATATTTCAAATGGCTAGGGGCCAAAAGCGATTTCGGTTTTTATGTAAGAACGGCGCTGGTGGTTTTGGTGGCGCTGCTCTTTGTGGTAAGGTGGTACGTTTTAGCCTTAATAGTCAGCATTCTTTTTGCTGCATTTTGCTGGTTTAAAAACATTAAAGACCAGAAAAAGGCCATAAAGCCCTTGGTTTTAACCCAAAGAATTATAAGAACCTACGGGGCGATTATTTTAATTTTCACAGCCTTAATTCTCCTTTTCGCCCTCGGCAAGGCGGCGGCTTTTAAAATTTTGGGGGTAACCCTTTGCTTTGTTTTCGGTGTTTTCCCCGAAATTCTGACAGCGCTTGCCTTTGTTCTTATGAAGCCTGTGGAAAAGGCCATAACAAGGGGCTTTATAAACGATGCCAAGAAAATTTTAAGGTCAAACAGGCATCTTAAAATCATCGGCGTTACGGGAAGCTACGGCAAAACCTCGGTTAAATTTATTTTAGCCCGAATTTTAAGCGAAAAGTTTAACGTTCTGGCCACCCCCCAAAGCTTCAACACGCCAATGGGCGTTGTCAGAACGGTAAGGGAAAAGCTTCGCCCCCAAACCGAAATTTTCGTGTGTGAAATGGGCGCCAAAAACGTTGGCGACATTAAGGAAATTTGCGACATCGTTCACCCCGATTTAGGGCTTATCACAAGCGTTGGTGAACAGCACCTTGAAACCTTTAAAACCCTTAACAACGTTTGCAACACAAAGTTTGAATTATACGATGCCGTAAAGAAAAAAGGGGGCAAGGTTTTTGCCAACCTTAATTCCGAGCCCATTGCTAAAAGGGCGGCAGGCGGCGCCGATATTATTGGTTACGGCGCGGGGAAAAGCGCCTTTGCCGAGGCTCAAAACATTTCATACAGCGCCCGTGGGGCGGAATTTGACGTTGCGCTGGGCGGGGAGATAATTCATCTTAAAACAAAACTGCTGGGCGCCCACAACGTTATAAACATAACAGGCGCGGCGGCGGTTGCCAGAACCCTTGGCGTAAGCGGCGAGGATATTGCCTTTGCGGTATCCCGCCTCGAGCAAACCCAGCACCGATTAGAGCTAAAACCCTTTAAAAACGGTTCGGTTATGATTGATGATGCCTACAATTCAAACCCCGAGGGCTGTCTTGAAGCCGTTAACGTGCTTTCCCGTTTTGAGGATAGCTTTAAGGTTATCATAACCCCCGGTCTTGTGGAACTTGGCGACAGGGAATACGATGTAAACTATTCTTTAGGCGCCGCAGCAGGCAGGGCGGCAGATGTTATCATTGCCGTTGGCAAAAAGAGAAGCGAGCCCATTGTTAAAGGGGCGCTGGAAGCGGGATTTAACAGGGAAAACCTTTTCGTTGCCGAAAGCTTTAAAAACGCTTTGGAAATTTTTGAGCCCTTTGCCAAAAGCGGCACCGTGGTGCTGGTTGAAAACGACCTGCCCGATAATTATCTTAAGTAGAAAGTGTGATTAGGATGAAAACAAACGTTGCCTTTTTCTTCGGTTGTATGAGCGTTGAGCACGAGGTTTCTATTATCTCGGCCGTTCAGGCAATGCTTAGTGTGGACACCGAGAAATATAACGTTATTCCCGTTTACGTTACCAAAAACGGCGAAATGTTTACGGGGGATAACCTTTTTGAAATTGAGAATTACAGGGATTTGAAAACCCTGCTTAAAAACGCTGTCCCCGTTAATCTTGTAAGGCGCGGAGAAAAGGTGCTGATGGTTAAACAGACAAAGGGAATGTTTTCCAAAAACAGCGAGACCGTTATTGACGTTGCCTTCCCCGTTGTTCACGGCACCAACTGTGAGGATGGCACCATTCAGGGCTATCTTGAGTTTTTGGGACTGCCCTACGTTGGCTGCAACGTGCTGGCCTCTGCCGTGGGAATGGATAAGGCGGTGTTTAAGGATGTTCTAAAGCGCCAGGGACTTCCCGTGCTTGACTGCGTTACCTTCTATTCAAGGGAATACGCCCTAAACCCCGAAAAGATAAAGGCCGAAATTTTAGGCAAAATAGGGCTGCCCCTTATTATTAAACCCATAAATTTAGGCTCAAGCGTTGGCATTTCAAAGGTAAGCGATGAAAAGGATTTGGAAAGCGCCATAGACCTTGCCGTATCCTTTGCCGACCGAATTCTCGTTGAAAAGGCCATTGTTAATTTAAGGGAAATCAACTGTTCTGTTTTGGGCAGCGCCAACGACTGCCGCGCATCTGTTTGTGAGGAACCCTTTATGAACGATGAGATTTTATCCTATGAGGATAAGTATTTGTCCTCGGGCAAGTCAAAGGGCATGGCATCCCTCGGCCGTAAAATCCCTGCCGATTTAGATGAGGCTCGCTCAAAGGAAATAAGAGAGCTTGCCTGCAAAATCTTTAAGGCCATTGACGCAAACGGCGTTGTTCGCATTGACTTTATGATTGATAAGGACACCGACACCGTTTACGCCAATGAGATTAACACCATTCCGGGCTCTCTGGCCTTTTATCTGTGGGATGCAACGGGACTCAGCTACAAGGATTTGCTTGATGAAATGATTACCCTTGCATTCAAGAGAGCCAGAGAAAAGGAAAACATTACCTTCACCATTGACACCAACATTTTAGCAGGGGTGTCCCTTGGTGGCACTAAAGGCGCAAAGGGCGGAAAGCTTTAATGACAAAACTCCTTTTAAAACTGTTTGTAAAAAACTATAAAAACACCGAGGAAAAACAGGTTCGTGAACGCTACGGTGTGCTTGGTGGTACCGTTGGCATTGTGTGCAACCTGCTGCTTAGCCTTGTTAAAATTGTTTTAGGCGCCCTGTCGGGCAGTGTTTCGGTTATTGCCGATGCAATGAACAATTTATCCGACACCGCCTCTTCGGTTATCACCCTTATCGGCTTTAAGGCCGCAGGAAAGCCTGCCGATGAGGACCACCCCTTCGGCCACGGAAGAATTGAATATATGGCGGCCTTTATCGTTGCCGCCCTAATTTTGCTTGTAGGCTTTGAACTGCTTAAAAGCTCGGTGGAAAAGATTATTTCTCCTGCCGCAGTTCAGGTGAATTACATAACCCTTATAATTTTGTTTTTATCAAGCCTTACGAAACTTTGGATGTACTTTTTCAACAAAAAACTGTCAAAGGCTGTTGATTCGGGCGTTCTTGCCGCCACCGCGCAGGACAGTTTAAACGATGCCCTTGTGACCTTTGCAATTTTAATTTCGGTTGGGGTTATGGTAGCTTTTGAGATTAACATTGACCCCTACGTAGGCCTTTTAATGTCGGGCTTTATTTTGTACACAGGGCTTAAAGCGGCAAAGGAAACCATTGACCCTCTGCTTGGTATGGCCCCCGAAAAGGAGCTTATTGAAGACCTTGAAAAAACAATTATGAGTTTTGAGGGCTTTATCGGCATTCACGATTTAATCGTTCATAACTACGGCCCAGGCAGAATTTTCGCCTCGGTTCACATTGAGGTGCCTGTGGATATTGACATTGTCCATTGCCACGAGCAGGTGGATTTGTGCGAAAAGGTGGTTAACGAAAAGCTGGGCGTTGAGCTGGTTGTTCACATGGACCCCATTGTTACAAACGATGAAACGGTGAATAAAATAAAAGAACAGTTAGGCCTTGTTTTAAAGGATATTGGGCAGGGCCTCTCCTTCCACGATTTCAGAATGACACCAAAGGGAGAAAACCGCACCAATCTTATTTTTGACTTGGTGATGCCCATAGGATTTAAAATGAGTGAGGAAGAGGTAAGCGAAAAAATCACCGTGGAAATGCGAAAGCTGGACCCCACCTTTTTCTTTGTTATCACCTTTGATAAGGACTACACGGGAACCCACTGAAAAGGGGAGAAAGATAAGTGGACGTATCGGTTGGAGATACCATAATTATGAAAAAACCGCACCCCTGCGGAGAGAACAAATTTCTTGTGCTGCGAGTTGGAATGGATTTTCGGATTCGCTGTGCTTTGTGCGGCCGAGAGGTTATGCTGCCAAGGGGAAAATGCGAAAAAAATATTAAGAAAATCATTAAAAACGGAGAGAACGACTAATGTTTGATAAGTTAAAGGCTGTAGAAAGCCGTTATGAGGAAATCGGCGAACTGCTTACTCGCCCTGAGGTGGTTTCCGACAACGAGCAGTTTAAAAAGCTAATGAAGGAACACAAGGAACTGACCCCCATTGTGGAAAAGTTCCGTGAATATTCCGCCGCAAAGGCAGCAGAAGCCGAGGCCAAGGAAATTTTGAACGAAAGCGGCATTGACAAGGATTTCAAAGCCCTTGCCGAGGAGGAACTGGAAGCCGCCCGCAAAACAATGGAGGAAACGGCAGAGGAACTGAAAATCCTGCTTTTGCCCAAAGACCCCAATGATGACCGCAACGTTATCGTTGAAATCAGAGGAGGCGCAGGCGGTGAGGAGGCGGCCCTTTTCTCGGGTGTTTTATACCGAATGTATTCAATGTATGCCGAATCAAAGCGCTGGAAGGTTGAAATTGTGGGCGCCAACGAAACCGAGCTTGGCGGCTTTAAGGAAATCAGTTTTATGATTGAGGGCGAGGGGGCGTATTCCCGCCTTAAATATGAAAGCGGCGTTCACCGCGTTCAGCGTGTGCCCGAAACCGAAACGCAAGGGCGAATTCACACTTCAACCGTTACCGTTGCCGTGCTTCCCGAAGCCGAGGAAGTGGAAATTGAAATTAACCCTGCCGATTTGCAGATTGACACCTATAGAGCAGGAGGCGCAGGCGGTCAGCACGTTAACAAAACCGAATCGGCCATCAGAATTACCCACCTGCCAACGGGTTTAATCGTTGAGTGTCAGGATGAAAGAAGTCAGCACAAAAACAAGGACAAGGCGATGAAGGTGCTTCGTTCCCGCCTTTATGAGCAGATGATGGCACAGCAAAACGATGCCATTGCAGGAGAAAGAAAGGCGCAGGTCGGCACGGGGGACAGAAGCGAAAGAATAAGAACCTATAACTACCCACAGGGCCGCGTTACCGACCACAGAATAGGTTTAACCCTTTATAAAATTGAGCAGATTTTAAACGGTGATTTAGATGAGGTTGTTGATTCACTCATCACCTTCTACCGCGCCGAAATGCTGAAATCGGAAGAAAACTAAATGGAAACTAAAAAACTTTATTTAAACGATGGGGAAAGGGAGAATTCCCTGAAGGTTGCCGCCGAAATTTTAAAGGCAGGCGGCACGGTAGCCCTGCCCACCGAAACGGTTTACGGCCTTGCCGCAAGCGCGCTTTGTGACAGCGCAGTTGCAAAAATTTTTGCCGCCAAGGGCAGGCCGCAGGACAACCCCTTAATCGTTCATGTTGCTAACACCGAAATGCTTTCGGGTGTTGCAAGGGAAATTCCCGAAATGGCTTACCGCCTTGCCGAAAAATTTTGGCCCGGGCCCTTAACCCTTGTTTTGCCGAAGGGCGAAAGGGTGTGCCATAGCGTTTCGGCAGGCCTTAACACGGTGGCCGTAAGGTGCCCTAAAAACGAAACTGCCCTTGATTTAATCAGGGAAAGTGGGTTGCCCTTGGCGGCGCCCTCGGCAAATTTATCGGGCTCGCCCTCGCCCACAAAAGCCGCCCACGTGGTGGCCGATTTAAACGGCAAAATCGATGCCGTTTTAATGGGGGAGGACTGCGCCGTTGGTGTTGAATCCACCGTTGTAACCCTTGTCACAAATCCCCCAAGACTGCTTCGCCCCGGCGCTGTGACCGCAGAGCAGTTAAGAGAATTTTTGCCCGATTTACAGGTTGACAAGGCGGTTTTAAGTGAACTCCAAAAGGGCGAAAAGGCGGCATCTCCCGGAATGAAATACAAGCACTACGCCCCTAAAAAAACGGTTTATCTCGTTGAGGGGGACAGTCAGGCTTTTTGTGATTATGTAAACCACAAAGAAAATGCCGTTGCCCTTTGTTTTGAAAACGAGGCCGAAAATATAACGGGTGAAAAAATCGTTTACGGCAGCAAGGATGAGGCTGAAAGCCTTGCAAAAAATCTTTTTGCCGCCCTTCGCCAAATTGACAAAACAAAAGCAAGGGAAGCCTTTGTTCACGCCCCCGAAAAAACGGGCGTAGGTCTGGCGGTTTATAACCGACTGATTAGGGCTTCGGCCTTTAAGGTGATAAGCTTATGAAACATATTATCGGATTGACAGGCCCCACGGGGGCAGGAAAATCATCAATAAAAAGCGTGGCCGAAAATCTTGGCGCCGCATTTATTGACTGTGACAGGGTGGTGCACCGCCTTTTTGAAACCGATGCCGACTGCATTAAAGCGGTGGCAACCGTTTTCGGTGAGGAAACTGTGGAAAACGGCAGGGTAAACCGAAAAGAGCTAGCCCAAAAAGCCTTTGCCTCAAATGAGGCGACCGACCTTTTAAACCAAACGGTTTTTCCCTTTGTGACCTACGCTATATTAAAGGAAATTGAGGCTAAAAGTGAGGAAACGGTTATTCTTGATGCCCCCACCCTATATGAAAGCGGAATAGATGAAATATGCTGTGTGACCGTTGCGGTGCTGGCCGATAAGGAAAACAGAAAAGAAAGAATTATAAGCCGTGATAATTTAACCGATGAGGCTGCATTATTGCGCCTGAAGGCAGGCAAGGATGATGAGTTTTATCTAAATAAAGCGCAAAAAATTATTTATAATAATAATGATATTAAAACCCTGCAAAAAGAATTTGAAACCTTTTTAAGGGATTTTAAAGGAGGAAACTGAAATGAGCGAAGTTAAAACAGCAAAGCAGTTGGCGGAGGAACTGACCATAAACCGCAAAAACGGTCTGCTTAAGGTAAGCCATGAGGAAATGGCCAGGGTAACCGCTTTTTGTGAGGACTACAAGGCATATTTAGATGCCGCAAAGACCGAGCGCGAGGCAACCGATGAGGCCATTCGCATTGCAAAGGCGGCAGGCTTTAGAGAGTTTGAAATCGGTAAAAAGTACAACCCCGGCGACAAGGTTTACGTTAACAACCGCGGAAAGAGTGTTGCCTTTGCAGTTGTGGGCAAACAGCCCGTTGAAAAGGGAATGAGAATTACCGCCGCCCACATTGATTCCCCCCGACTTGATTTAAAGCCCAATCCCCTTTACGAGGAAATTGAGTTGGCGCTCTTTAAAACACATTATTACGGCGGCATTAAGAAATATCAGTGGACCGCCGTGCCCTTGGCTCTCCACGGCGTTATAGTTAAGGCAAACGGCGAGGTTGTTAAGGTTTGCATCGGCGAAAAGGATGATGAGCCTAAATTCGTTGTCAACGACCTTTTGCCACATCTGGCTCAAGAGCAAAGCAAGAGAACCCTCGGTGACGGTATTCGCGGCGAGGAACTGAATGTCCTGGTTGGCTCCTGCCCCTTTAAGGATGATGAGGGAAGCGAGCTTGTTAAATTAAACATTTTAAAAATTCTCTTTGAGAAATACGGTGTAAAGGAAGCCGATTTCCTTTCGGCAGAACTTGAATGTGTACCCAGCCAAAAGGCCTGTGACATTGGATTTGACAGGTCGCTTATCGGCGCCTACGGTCAGGATGACCGCGTTTGCGCCTACCCTGCTTTAAAGGCAATTATCGACATTGACACCCCCGAACTTACTGCCATTGCCGTTCTTGCCGATAAGGAGGAGGTTGGCTCCGATGGAAACACGGGTATGAACTCCGATTTCATTCGTGATTTTGCCGAGGATTTGGCCGTTATGCAGGGAGGCAGAGGCAGTGTTGCCCTTCGTAAC
>JAZSBX010000141.1:0-2126 GCA_045602605.1 Acutalibacteraceae bacterium | reverse complement strand
TGACGTTCTAAAAGAATACGTTACCGATAAATTAAGCGATTTAAGCGATATCATCCCTGACCACGTCTTTGTAACCCACGCAGGCTGTGATGAAGAAATCGTAAACAGTGTTGTTCAACAGGTTAAGGCCTGCATCTATTTCAAAAACATTTATGTTACCCGTGCAGGCTGCACAGTTTCTTCACACTGCGGCAAGGACACTTTAGGCGTTCTCTTTATAAGAAAGTCACCCCTTGAATAATTTGGCATATAATGTTTTAGGGGCGCCAAAAAGGGATATCCCAAAAAACGGCGATAATTTGCTTATTATCCACAGACTACCGTTTATGCCCCTTTAATATAGCAGAAAAGACCTCATCAATAGATGAGGTCTTTTCTTTTTAAAATTCATCGTGGGGCAAGTATTTTTCGGGAACCGAAAGTCCTAATGATAAACGCAGTTCAATGTCATCATCGGGATGTTTTTCATAATAAGGGTCGATGATAAACTTTTTAATTGCATCGAAGGTGCAAAACTGAATAAGCAGGCACTTAAAGCCAGGTAACACACACACCACAATAAGCAGCGCAAAAATTATACTTATAGGCAAAGGCAGGTAAAGCGCGATAAGTGCAACGATGCCGTAAAACGCCAGCAGGCAAAGGCCCACTAAAATATTTTTCTTAATGTTTAAAAAGGCAAATTTAAAGCTGTTTTTAAAAAGCTGACCGAGGGAAAACTTGAAGGTCATTGCAAGGGTCCACATATAATATTTGATAAATGAAAAGACAATAAGGCTTGCCAGGGCAATACCAAGACCGAAAATTGCAATAGCCCCCTCCATCATATTAAAGAAGTAAATGTCAACGGCAATAACAAACAAAACAACAACGTTTATTATGCCGATAACGAGGGTTTGCCTCCAATTTTTCTTAATGGATTCAAAGAAATCGCTAACCCCAAAGGAGTGCTTTTCGCGAGCCGTATTGCGGGCAACGTGGGTGTAGCCAACATAGGCCAAACCGTTTGTGAAAATGGGTAAAGAAACTGCAAAAAATAATAAATTGAGCGGAATAAATTTCCAAAAATTTCTAAAAAAGGTTTCAAAGAAAACCACAAACTTTTTCTTTTCAGGCGCATCCTTTTCAATGCCCGGTCCTTCTTTTGTGAAATCTCCAATACCAAAAAAACCTGCCATTAGTGTTTTCCTTTCTTATTCTTATAAATAAGTTTTTCTTTAAGTGAAATATCTTTATATCCAAGGGTATAAGCTACCGCGCAAATTGCGGGTAAAATAAGCAAGGGCAAAAATGCAATCCCAAACCTCCAAAGAGGAATTTGAGCGAGTGTTATTGTAACCTCGGAGCCGAAAATAATATTATTTATGCTAAATAAATGGAAGTTCGCAAGCTTATAAATGCTAAATAAAATCTGTGGTAAAACGCCTAATCTTGAAAGAACAGCCAACGCAAAAAGCAGGAATGAGGGAACCGAAGCAATAAGCCCGATTTTTAAGCCCTTAAGTTTATCCTCCTTCACCCTGCCGAACTTAACCTTGTTGTTATCGTTTGTACCAAGGGTCCAAATGCGGTTATAATTAAGGAAAAGCAGGGTTAAAACGGTAAATGCAAAGCAAATGAGATTTGCCGAAAGTTCCTCTCCAACCGTCAGTTTTGAGCGATTATAAACCTTGACAACGCTTCTTCCCTCTTGCTCAAGGGCGGTAAACTGCTCATCAACACCATCGGCAAGATTAAAGGTGTAAAGCTGGGTGTTAACCCCATTGTCATCGGTTTCATAAACCGTATAGCTTTCGTTTTCGGTGAAAAAGGCGCCGAAAGCGAACTGAACCGAGAAATAAATAAAAAAACTCATTATTGCCGCAACAAGAAGGCAGCCAAAGGTTTTTAAAATAATTTTATAATCTTCTTTAAGCATAAAACAAAATGACCTTTCAATTAGTGTGAATAGCCCAAAGCAATTTTACACATTATACCATATTATATAGGTAAAAAGCAAGCAAGAGGATTTTATTAAAAATTTGTTTACAAATAATAAAAAAGCAACAGCCGAAGCTGTTGCTTTTAATTTTTCCATAAAATTAGTCCTTATTGATAAGGTTAAGTACATCGGTGTAGGTGTTGTC
>JAZSBX010000140.1:0-11332 GCA_045602605.1 Acutalibacteraceae bacterium | reverse complement strand
CGGAACGACACTTAGGTCGTTCCCTACAAAATGCTGACGCATTTAATTTGTCCTTGATTTATAAGATTTCTCTTAAGAATCGTCGGGTCCTTTTTTGTCTCGTTGTTTAATTTTCAAGGTCCGTTTTTGGCACCCTGTTTTAAGGGCGCCCAATAATAATACCAAATCCAACACCTTTTGTCAACACTTTTTTTCGATTTTTTTAAAAAATTATTACTATTGTTAAAAAAGCACAAGACCTTAATAACTTTTTGAAAAAAAGTGGGCATAAAGCAAATAAAAAAGCGAGGAAAACCTCGCTTTATATATTATATATAATGTATATAGCCTATGAGTATTTCTTAATTATTAAATCAAGCTCCTGCTTTTTTTCTTCCATTTGACTGAGAAGCTTAAACTGTGTGCGGCAACGGTCAAGGTTATGGCCCACCTTGTGAACCTTAAAATATGTATCGCCGTTTAAATAGTCGGTCAAAAATCTCATACCGCATTCAAAGGTCATCATCATAGCGCCCACGGGCAGCATTTCCTTTTCCTTTTCGGTGAGCATTTCGCCGCACTCTTTAAGAAAGCCCTTGGCATAGCAATCAAAAAGCTCGGTTTCGAAGATAACTTTGCTTAAATCGGTTTCATCCTCGGCGGCCTTTGTGGCGCCGAAGCGAATGGAATCGCCGAAATCGTTAACCGAAAGGCCCGGCATAACGGTGTCCAGGTCAACAACCGCAAGGGGCTTAAAATCCTTTGTGAGCATAACGTTGTTAAGTTTGGTATCGTTATGGGTAACACGCAGAGGCAGTTCCCCTTTTTGGAGCAGGTCAACAAGGGTTGAGGCAAATGCCTTGCGGCTTCTTACAAACTCAATCTCCCTTTGGGCATCCTTCACCCTGCCCCAAAGGTCGGCATTAACCGCCTCCTCAAAGGCATCGAAACGCTTTTTCGTGTCGTGAAAATCGGGAATGGTTTCAGAAAGGGTTTCGGCAGGGAAATCGGCAAGCAGCTTTTGGAAATGACCGAAGCCGCAGGCCGAGGCATAAAACTCATCGGGTGTTTCGCAGGTTTGAAGGGTCACGGCATCATCAATGAAGGTATACACGCGCCAGGCGCTGTTTTCAGTGGCAACGTGATTTTTGCCATCCTTCGTTAAAATAACGTTAAGTGTTTCGCGCAGTGGGTCGCCGCCTTCAGACAAAATCTTTTTCTTTAAAAATTCCGTAACCGACACAATGTTTGACATAAGAGCATCGGGGTCCTTGAAAACACCGGTGTTAATTTCCTGCAAAAGATACTTTTCCCCTGCATCGGTTTTTACAAGAAAGGTATCGTTAATATGGCCGCAACCAAAGGGTCTTGCATAAATGGCTGTTCCCTTAATATTAAAGCGGTTGGCCATTTTAATAGCAAAGCTGTTCATAATTTTCTCTCCGTTTCACCCTAAACAATAATTCCGCCGCCGAGACAAACCTCGCCGTCATAGAAAACCGCCGCTTGTCCCGTGGTGGGCGCCCGTTGCGGTCGGTCAAACTCCAAAACGGCGCGCGTGTTACCAACGGGGATAAGCCGCGCATCATCGGCCCCGTGGCGGTATCGCAGTTTTGCCTTTACGCGCATATCCGCGGTTAAATTATCAAAAGGAATGTAGTTAACATTTTCAACCTCAACACGGGTTTTGAAAAGATGCTCCTCATCACCCAGCGTGACGGTGTTGTCCGCCGCATTTTTGCCGATTACGAATTGTGGCCTGCCAAAGGCAACCCCAAGACCCTTTCTTTGCCCCACGGTGTAGCGAATAACCCCGCCGTGCTCGCCGATAACCTCGCCCTGCATATTCAGGTAATTTCCCTTTTTTGAGGGAGCGCCCAGGGCGGCTTCGATAAAGGCGGCATAATCCCCGTCAGGCACAAAGCAAATATCCTGACTGTCCGACTTTCGGCTGGTTTTAAGCCCATAACTTTCGGCAATCTCCCTGGCTTCGGCCTTGGTAAGGCCGCCAAGGGGGAAAAGGGCGCTGCCCAACTGTTTTTGAGACAGACTGTAGAGCATATAGGTCTGGTCTTTAGTCTGGTCTTTAGCCTTTAAAAGAAGGGTTCTGCCCGTGGCGCTGTCGGTTTCAAGCCTTGCATAATGCCCCGTTGCGATTTTTGTCGCCCCAACGCTTTCCATACATTTAAGCATTTCGCCGAACTTGATTTGCTTGTTGCAAACGGTGCAGGGGTTAGGGGTGAGGCCGCTTAAATAATCATCAATGAATTCCTTAATAACGGTGTCGCTAAACTCCTGCCGCAAATCAAAAACGTGATGGTCAATGTTAAGCACCTCACAAACGCTTGCGGCATCGGCAATGTCGGAAGAAATTTCCCCGTTTCTATCATAAAGCCTGAGGGTTGCGCCAAGGATTTTTAAGCCCTGCTCTTTTAAAACGGCCGCCACGGCAGAGGAATCCACGCCGCCGCTTAAGGCCACCATTATTTTATCCAAAGCTTTACCCCCTGACTCTGCTTATCTTTTTACATTATACTACATTTTTGGCTTTTTTCAAGCCTCCATTGACTTTATAACCTCTGCCGCTAAAAAAGCCACCATTTCCTCAAGGCTCATTTCAGCATCAAAGTCCACGCCATCGGCCAAATTCAGCGCCTCGCTGATTTCTTTTCTCACAACCTCCTCGCTGACGCTATTGTTATCTGCCACGGTTTTAAATACGTTTTGTTCCATTTTTAATTTCCTCCTGTTTTCTACATTTTATCACACACGCCTTGTCGAAAAAAAGAAAAGGCTGTCGGCAAAGGAAAAGTTTTTTAAAATTTTCACATTTATTGACAGGTGTTTTTTGGGACTGTTCACACTATAGTATTTCCTGTTAATACACCCATATCAAAGAAATGTGGATATAAATATTGAAAACGCCCTGCCGTTTGACAGAGCGTTTCGTTATTTAAGCAATGCTTTTTTAAGGCGAATGTCATCGCCTGCAAACTGTTTAACCTCATAATTCCCCACAAGGCGCGAACAAACGCGGGGATTATATGCGCTTTTTATTTCCTCAAGGGTTAAATTTGTGCTGAGAATTGTGGATTTATCCTTTAGAATTCGGGTGTTTATAATGTTATAAACGGTGCTTTGGGTGAATTGGGTTGAAAACTCGGTGCCCAAATCATCAATAACGAGAAGGTCGCAGTTTAGCACGGTGTCAAGAAAATCCTCACTGCCCGTGTAGGCAAAATGCTCCTTTTCAAGGCGGTCAAAAAGGGCGCCTGCGGGGGAATAAACTGCCTCAAAACCCTTTGAAAGCACCTCGTTTACAATGGCAAGGGACAGGTGGGTTTTGCCAAGCCCTGCTTCACCTAAAAACAAAAGATTTTTCGTTTCCTTGCCGAAATTATTTGCAAATTCCACACAGGCTTTAAAAATCTGGGTCATTCGTTTTTTGGGGGTAACCCCGTTTTCGGCTTTGTCGGAATAAAACTCAAGAGAAAAGTTTTGGAAGGTGCTGCTGTCAAGGGGCATTTCGCTGCCCAACTCCTCTGCCATTAAAGCGCGGGCGCGAAATTTAACACACTCGCAAAACTTACCCGAAACCTTGCCCTCATCCTTACAAACGGGACATTCGGGAAGGGGCTCAAAAAGGTTTGCCTTTTTAAAAATTTCCTGTTTTTCGGCCCACAGTTTATCGGCAACGCTTCTTATTTCTTCCATTTTTGCCTTGTTGCCGCTAAGGGCAGCCAGGGCAAGACCTGCGCCGTTTCTCGAAATCTCAAGGTCAATTTGACCGAGCCTTGGATTTTCATCATAAACCTGCCCTTTTTTCTGTTCATAGGCGGCCATTTGTTTGATTCGTTTTGCCCTCAGTTTCTCAAGGGCGGCTATGTAATATTTATTAACCGACATTAAATTAGTCCTCCGAATTGAGTTTGGCTAAAAACGCTGCCATATCATCGCTCATGCCACTCTTTTTGGGCGAAACGGAATTTCTGGTTTCCTCCACCGTTTTATAGCCCTCTTTGTGCCATTTTGACAGCACCTTTTTCATATAAGGCAGGGAAAATTTACCCGTTGCATCAACGCAAATATCATAGGCCGCTTTTATCATTTCGCGAGTGAATTTCCACTCGTTTACAAATAAATCGCAAGTTTCCCTTTCCTTGGCGCTGGGATTACGCTTTTCAATGCCGCAAACGGCGGTTAGCATTCGCCAGGCCGTTTCCTGGCGGCTTAAAAGGGCAATTCTTTCCTCCGCCTCGGCAATGGTCGTAACCGAATTATCGGCCCAGTCAAGGCAGGTTTTTTCAATTTCCCTGATGTTGCATTTCCCCTTTTGGGCGCTGTACTGCGCCGCCATTAAAATAAGGGAAACGTCAACCCCTGCATCATCAAGCAACCACAAAAGCGTTGCGCTTTCGTTCTCACTCAAAGGTCGGGCGAATTTCATTTGCGCCTCGCTTAAAAGGAAGCGCACTTTTTCGCTTTCTTGACCTCTCCTTGCAATTTCTGCCCGTGTTGGCTTTATGGCCTTGGCGCGAACGGTTTTCACCGTTTTTTCGGCTTCCACGGTTTGCTTTTCCTTTTGACTGCCGATAATCCCTGCGTTCACCCAATAATCAAGGCAGTCGCAAACATCGTAGATGTCCATTTTGAAAAAGTCGGCAATACCTTCGAGAGAAATTTCCCGTTCGGGATTTCGCAAAATAAAAAGGAGAACGCGCACCGCATCGGGGGATGCCAGCTTTAGGTGCTTATCCGCAAGAGAGCAGGGCACGGCAAAAAAAGGCATAAGGGCGGCAGGATTTATAAAATAACCCATTTTTGTTTTCTCCTTTACTTAAAATATTCGTGTTCCTATTTTATCACAATAATTTTCGTTTGTAAACCTTGAAAAATTACTTATATGTGTTAAAATAAATATTGGTAAATTAAACTGTTAATTTGGAGGATTTTTTATGGCAATTTTAGTTACGGGCGGCGCGGGTTACATTGGTTCCCACACCTGTGTTGAGCTTTTAAACGCAGGTAAAGAGGTTGTTGTTGTGGATAATCTTGACAACAGCAGCGAGGAATCCCTTTGCCGCGTTGAAAAAATCACAGGCAAAAAAATCACCTTTTATGAAAAAGACTTAAGAGATGAAGCCGCACTTCGCGAAATTTTTTCCAAGGAGAAAATCGAGGCGGTCATTCACTTTGCAGGCCTTAAGGCGGTTGGAGAAAGCGTGGCAAAGCCCGTGCTTTACTATGACAACAACCTTATCTCCACCCTTAGATTACTAGAGGTTATGGCCGAATTCGGCGTTAAGAAAATTGTCTTTTCCTCCTCTGCCACGGTTTACGGCACCTCTAAAGATATGCCCATAAAAGAACATAGCCCACTCGGCGCCATTAACCCCTATGGCAGAACAAAGCTGTTCATAGAAGAAATGTTGCGCGACCTTTTCGTGGCAGACAGCAGTTGGTCCATTGCCCTGCTTCGCTATTTTAATCCCATCGGCGCCCACGAAAGCGGCACCATTGGTGAGGACCCCAAGGG
This sequence comes from Acutalibacteraceae bacterium, assembly GCA_045602605.1. Classification (GTDB taxonomy): domain Bacteria; phylum Bacillota; class Clostridia; order Oscillospirales; family Acutalibacteraceae; genus SIG587. The sequence goes on along the minus strand of JAZSBX010000140.1, from coordinate 5,817 downwards.
AATTCCCAACAATTTAATGCCCTACATTTCCCAGGTTGCCGTTGGCAAGCTTGAGAAATTAAACGTTTTCGGTGATGATTATAATACAGTGGATGGCACCGGCGTTCGCGATTATATCCACGTGGTTGACCTTGCAAAGGGACACGTTTGCGCCATAGACTGGGTGCTTCAAACCAAAGGCTGTGAGGCCTTTAACCTTGGCACGGGCAACGGAATCAGCGTTTTAGAGCTTAAAAACGCCTTCGAAAAGGCATCGGGCGTTACCGTTCCCTTCGTTATTGCTCCCCGCCGCCCCGGTGACCTTGATGCGGTTTTTGCTAACCCCGAAAAGGCAAAGAAGGTTCTGGGCTGGCAGGCCGAATTAAACGTTGACGATATGTGCAGGGACACCTGGCGCTGGCAAAAGAACAATCCTGACGGCTATAAAAAATAAGGCGCTTTGACTACACAAAGGGGTAAAGCTTATGCTTAAGTTTCAAATGGAAATTTTAAAATTTATTCAGGAATTGCGCCTGCCGTTTTTAGACACCTTTTTCTCCCTCATCACAAGGCTCGGCGAGGAAATCGCCTTTATGGCGGTGGGAATGATTGTTTTTTGGTGTATTGACAAGTTTTCGGGCTACTACGTTTTGTGCGGCGGATTTTTCGGAACGCTTTTAAACCAGTTTTTAAAAATCACCTTCCGAATTCCCAGACCCTGGGTGCTTGACCCGAAATTTCAGATTGTCGAAAGCGCAAGGGAGGCCGCCTCGGGCTATTCCTTCCCAAGCGGACACACCCAAACCTCGGTGGGTCTTTTCGGCTCTTTGGCAAAACTCACAAAGGAAAAAGGCCTTAAAATCCTTTTCATCGTTTTGTGCGTTTTGGTGCCAATTTCGAGAATGTATTTAGGTGTTCACACGCCTCTTGACGTTTTGGTTTCGGTGGCCGTGGCCCTTGTTATTGTTTTCGGCTTCTATCCCCTGTTTAAAAAGGCGCAGGAAAGCCCAAAGGTTATGTATATCATTTTGGGCGTTTTATCCGCCCTCACAGCGGCCTACCTTGCGTTTGTCTGCCTTTATAAATTTCCTGCCGAGGTTTATCTGGCGGAAAACATTGAAAACCTTAACTCGGCCCAGAAAAACGCCTTCACCCTGCTTGGCTGTCTTTTAGGCCTTATCACGGTTTATTTTGTGGACTCTAAATACATTGAATTCGAAACAAAGGCTGTGTGGTGGGCTCAAATTATCAAGGTTATCCTTGGTTTGGGCCTTGTGGTTGCCGCAAAGGAGTTGCTTCGCTCCCCCCTTGAAGCCATTTTCGTTAACACCCTTGTGGCCCGCCTTGTAAGGTACTATATTATGGTTATTATCGGCGGCGTTTTGTGGCCAATGACCTTTAAGTTTTTCGCAAAACTCGGTAAAAAGGAGGAAAATTAAATGAACTTCAGCGTTAACTCGCCCATTTTATTTATAATTGTGGGCGCCATTATTGCCCTGGTGCTTTCCCAGTCAATTTATTTTCTCGTTAAAGCAATTAAACGGGCAAAGGAACTTGGTATTTCTTCATCTACCATAAGCAAAACCGTTTCATCCTCGGCCGTTTTCACCATCGCCCCTGCCATTGCGGTGCTGGTTGGCGTTGTGGCTCTTTCCCAAAGTTTGGGCCTTGCCCTGCCCTGGCTTCGCCTTTCGGTTATTGGCTCAATAACCTATGAAACGGTTGCCGCAGGAAACACCTTGGAGGCGGCGGGACAGGCTATGAGCAGCGAGATTTCCGACCCCTCCGTTTTCATTGCCGTTGCCTGGGTTATGACCGTTGGCATTGCGGCAGGCCTTGTGCTTGTGCCCTTTCTTACAAAGAAAATTCAAAGCGGCGTTTCCAAAATCGGAATGAAGGATAAAAAATGGGGCGAGATTTTTAATAACGCCATGTTCCTCGGTATGATTTCGGCGTTCCTCGGCTATGTTTTTTCCGATATCGACCGCCTTTGGAAGGCCGTTGACGGGGTTTACACCGTGGTTAAAGACGGTGAGACCCTGACCTATTCCGCAACATCAGGCCTTATTCCTGCCTGCGTTATGGCGGTTGCCGCTTTGGTTATGGCGGTTTGCGGCGGCCTTGCAACAAAGCTTAAAATCCGTTGGCTTACCGACTATGCCCTGCCGCTGTCCCTTATTTGCGGTATGGCCTCGGCAATACCGTTTACCATTTGGCTGGGTTAGGAAAGGAGAGGTTTCAAAATGAAAAAGAATTTATCTTATATGGATTCGGTTCATCGTGACGGTCGCCTTTGGGGCATCATCGTTGGCCTTGCGCTCGTCTGCTTCCCCCTTGCCCTTTCTCTGATTTTCAAAGCCGCGCCGAACGCCGATGTTCTCCTTAAAGGCATTATCGCAACCGCGCCGATGTATTGGGCGGTTGGTATCGTTGAAGTTTTTACATACGTTCCTATGCTGGGCGCAGGCGGCACCTATCTTTCCTTCGTAACGGGTAACATATCCAATTTAAAGCTTCCCTGCGCCATTGATGCAATGGAAAGGGCAAACGTTAAGGCATCAAGCGAGGAGGGTGAGGTTATCTCCACCATTTCCATCGCCGTTTCCTCCATTGTAACAACCCTTATTATCATTGTGGGCGTCATCTGCATTGTGCCCCTGACTCCAATTCTTAATTCCCCCGTTTTAAAGCCCGCCTTTGATATGATTCTCCCTGCCCTTTTCGGCGGTCTTGCGGTTGTTTTCATTTCAAAGAACGTAAAACTTTCCATCGCCCCCATCCTTTTAATGCTGGCGCTGTTTATCTTCGTTCCTGCATTAAATTCAGGTACCGTTGGCATTATGGTGCCCGTTGGCGTGCTGTTCACCGTGGGGGTTGCAAGAATTCTTTATAAGAAAGGAATCCTTTAATTATGTGGTGGCTGATTATCCCTGCTTTAATTATTGTGTTTTTGCTTGTACTGATTTTAAGGGCGCTGAACTTTAACCCCAAGGCACAGCCAAAAGTTTACGAGAACGAGGAAAGCTTTGACGGTGACAAAATTGTGTCTAACCTTCAAAGCCTTGTAAGGTGTAAAACCGTGTCATATTCCGACTCCTCTTTAGAGGATGATGCCGAATTCAAGAAACTGATTTCCCTTTTGCCTTCTCTTTACCCGAATGTCTTTAAAACCTGTGAATTTAGTGAACTTCCCGACCGCGCTCTGCTTTTCCGCTGGAAAGGAAAAAGTCAGGGACAGCCTGCCGTTTTAATGGCGCACTATGACGTTGTGCCCGTAAATGAGGATATGTGGGAAAGAGACCCCTTTGGCGCCGAAATTATTGACGGCGTTATGTGGGGGCGCGGCACCCTTGACACCAAGGTCACCTTTAACGGCGTGCTGTCTGCCGCCGACCACCTGATAGAACAGGGCTTCACCCCCGAAAAGGATATTTATTTTGCATTTTCGGGCGGCGAGGAAATTAACGGCTTTGGCGCCGTTAACATTGTGGACTTTTTTGAGGAAAAGGGCATTACCCCTGCCTTTGTGGTTGATGAGGGCGGCGCAGTGGTGGAAAACGTTTTCCCCGGTGTTAAAACACCCTGCGGCCTTATCGGCATTGCCGAAAAGGGAATGATGAACGTACAGTACCGCGCCGTTTCGGGCGGCGGTCACGCTTCGGCTCCAAAGCCTCACACCCCCGTTGGCCTTTTATCTTTGGCCTGCGCAAAAATTGAGGCAAACCCCTTTAAACTGCACCTGACAAAGCCTGTCAAAGAATTGTTTGACACCCTCGGCCGCCACTCCTCCTTCATTTTTAAAATCGTTTTTTCAAATTTAAAACTGTTTTTACCGTTGCTTGATGCCTTTATGTGTAAAAAAAGCGGCGGCGAAATTAACGCCCTGCTTCGCACAACCGTTGCCTTTACCCAAATGGAGGGCAGCGCCGCGCCCAACGTTATTCCGCCCGAGGCCACAATGGTTTCAAATATTCGCCTCAACCCCGAGGATTCTGTGGACAGCGCAAAGGCCTACCTTGAAAAAACAATAGCGGATAAAAATATTGAGGTTAACGTTTTAATGGGAATGAATCCCAGCCGCATTTCCCGAACCGACTGCGAGGAATGGGATAAGGTGGCAAGCGCCGTTGCCTCCACCTGGAAGGGCTGCATCGTTTCGCCCTATCTTATGGTGCAATGCTCCGACTCCCGCCATTACGGCAGAATTTCCGACAAGGTTTACCGCTTTTCGGCAATGGATTTAACCTCCGATGAGCGCGCCACAATTCACGGCAACAACGAGCGTATTCGTTTGGCCACCGCCAAAAAAGCCGTTGAATTTTATATTCGTTTAATTAAACAGTGTTAAATAAAAAACCTCCGTTGCCTTGGGCAACGGAGGTTTTGCTTTTTAATTAGTCGTTTACATAGGGCAATAAAGCAACCTGTCTTGCGCGCTTAATTGCAGTTGTAAGCTCCCTTTGGTGCTTGGCGCAGGTGCCTGTTGCACGGCGGGGAAGAATTTTTGCGCGTTCAGAAATGAACTTGCGAAGTTTAGCAATATCCTTGTAGTCAATTGCTTCTACACGGTCAACGCAGAAATGGCAAACCTTCTTGTGGGGCTTTCTGCGTGCGGGTCTTTCGTTATTCTCCACGGGATATCCCTCCATTATTAAAAATTTTGTGCGCCTTCAATTAGAAGGGCAGGTCATCATCACCGGAAATTTCCGCAAACTCGTTTGCGCCGGCGTTGGAATAAGATGCAGGAGCATCTGCCGTATCATTTGTTGAGCCGCCGTCACGCTTTGATTCAACGAACTGCGCGTTGTTGGCAACAACCTCAAATACTGTGCGGTTTTTACCGTCCTTATCAACATATCTGCGGGTCTGGATGGAACCCTCAATGCCTATCATAGTACCCTTTTTAAAGTACTTGGTAATGAACTCGGCGGTCTGGCGCCAAGCAACAATGTTAATGAAATCAGCCTGAGTTTCCTCACCTGCGCGATAGCGACGGCTTACTGCGATTGAAAAAGATGTAACGCTTACACCGTTAGGAGTGGTTTTAAGCTCTGGGTCTGCGGTTAAGCGACCTGTTAAAACAACCAAGTTAAACATTTAGTTTCTCCTTTTACTTTTTAATAACCATTACGCGAAGAACGCCGTCGGTAATACCGGCAACACGTTCAAGCTCTGCGGGGAAGCCTGCTTCACTGGTGAAAACAGTGAAAACATAGTAGCCTTCGGTCTCGTAGTTGATGGGATATGCCAAGCGGCGCTTACCCCAATCGTCAACGGATTCGATGGTACCGTTCTCCTCGATAAGTGTCTTGAATTTTTCACATAAAGCGTTAACAGCGTCATCGCCGTTCTTTACGGAATAAACAAGAGCAACCTCGTACTTATTTGCCATCTTCGTTGCACCTCCTTTTGGTCTATTGGTCCTGCCTCGCGGGCAGAACAAGGGGCTAATTTCTCATATTAGCAACCGATATTATATCATTTGCCGTTTATAAAGTCAAGCATTTTTAACTTTTTATTGACATTTAACCGATTTAAGATAAAATAATAAAGTAATGAACCATTAACTTGATTTGGAGGGAAAACACAATGCTTCTTACGGCCGATGTAGGAAACACCAACATAACCCTTGGCGTTTTTGAGGAGGAAACCCTTAAGTGCACCGCCCGCCTTGCCACCGACACAAAGCTGACAGGTGACCAATATGCTATTTCTGTTAAGGATATTCTCGCATTAAACGGTGTTAATACCTTTGACATTGAGGATGCCGTTATCTGCTCGGTTGTGCCCAGTGTATCGACAGCGCTTTCCGCCGCTATTTCAAAGCTTTTCAGCATT
>JAZSBX010000139.1:0-3415 GCA_045602605.1 Acutalibacteraceae bacterium | reverse complement strand
GCTGCTACTACCTTATCCCAACCGGCGATTGAATCGTAACGGCGTTTTGATAGCATAGCGGTTCCTTCCTGATCATTGATTTTCATAATAATAAGGTTAAGTTTATCTCCAACTTTAACCTCGTCCATCAGGTTGACGTTGTCATAGGAATACTCATTAGCCGACACATAGCCTGCAAGGCCTCTGCCGATGTCCACCTGAATTTCAGAAGGAGAAACGGCAAGAACAACACCGCAAACCTTTTGGTCGCCTGTTAATCCGCTAAGAGAAGCCTCAAATGCTTCCTCATCCGTCATTTCCTCAAATGTTTTCTGAACTGGGGTCTCTTCAAGTTCAGATACCGGTTGTAAATTTTCCGACATGGTTTCAATAACCTCCTTTATTATACCCGCCGGTGTCGAAGCACCAGCGACAACTCCTATCCTTTCGCATCCTTTAAAAAAGTTTTTATCAATTTCCCTTGCGGTTTCAACAAGAACCGTTTTTAAACAATGCGCACTACAAACTGCAAAGAGCTTTGCCGTGTTAGAACTGTGGCGGCCACCTATGACAATCATGCCGTCACACTCTTTGGCTAAACCCTCGGCCTCTTGCTGTCGCACAGAAGTCGCATTACATATTGTATCAAAAACTTTTAAATTTGTACATACTTTTTTTAAAATTTTCTGACATTCATCCCAAGTTTTTGCGTGAAAAGTGGTTTGTGAAACGGCAATTACCCTTTTTTGGAGAAAATTGTCGTTATTTTTCAAGATGTTTTCAAGTTCGCCTTCGTTGGAAAAAACGAAATAAGGAACCTTAATGTGCCCAACAATTCCCTTAACCTCCTCGTGAGAGGCATCGCCTGCAACCAAAATTACATCGTTTTCATCATCGTATTCCGACACGATTTTATGAATTTTGGCAACGAAGGGACAGGTTGCATCGGCAATTTCGGCGCCGCGAGCACTGAGGGTATCATAAATGCTTTTGGGCACCCCGTGGGAACGAATAACAAGAACCTCGCCGTCCCCTGCCTCATCAACGCTTTTTACTGTTCTTACACCCTTTTCCTCAAGTTCGGCAACCATTTGGCTGTTATGAATTATAGGACCTAAGGTGCACACCTTTTTACCCTCATCAATGAGAGAATATACCATATTAACGGCGCGGTTAACACCGAAGCAAAAGCCTGCTGTTTTAGCTAGCAAAATTTTCAATGCCCCATCTCCCACATTCTTGTAATTCTTTCCATAATAAGCTCACTTGCATATCTTAAAGAACTTTTTTTAGCGCCCTCTTCACTATTTAACTTTAATTCTTCAAAGGGAATAATCTCTCCGAAACGGATGGTGGTTTTGGAAAAAAGGCGAATTTTACCCTCACGGAAAATGCTGACAGGCAAAATATCGGCCTTGGTGGAGGCCGCAATCATAGCAACGCCTGCTTTTGCCTTTCGGGGCGCTCCCTCTAAATAGCGGGTGCCTTCGGGGAAAATTCCCATAATTCCGCCGTTTTTTATCACATCTTCACCTGTTCTTATTGCGCCTGTATCCCCCTGACCGCGTTTAACGGCAAAGGAACCAAGCTTGTTAAAAAACCATTTTGTAAAGAAATTTCCAAAAAGCTCAGCCTTACCCATAAAATAGATTTGGCGTTTGATGTTGATTGCCAAGAAAATCGGGTCGGTAAGTGAGGTATGGTTTGCGCACATAATAACGCCCCCGTTTTTGGGAACATTTTCAAGACCGATAATCTTAACCCTGAAAAGCGGTGTAAAAACCACCTTTGCAACACCGCGGATAAAACGATAAAAACCTGACATTTTATGCTCCTAATTTATTCTTAACAACGTCTAAAATAGCTGTTTTTGATTCTTCTAATGAAAGACCCGTTGTGTCAACAATAGTTGAATCCTCGGCAGGCTTTAAGGGGGCAATTTCACGGTGTGAATCGTTATAATCACGCACCTTCATATCACTTAAAACCTCTTCAAAGGTAGTTTTAGTTCCCTTTTCGGTAAGTTCAACGTAGCGGCGGCGCGCACGTTCCTCGGGAGAAGCCGTAAGGAAAATTTTAACCTGTGCATCAGGCAAAATAACGGTGCCGATATCACGGCCATCCATAATAACATTGTTTTCCCTTGCCATTTTCCTTTGCAAATCCAAAAGAAAGGCGCGAACAACGGGAACTGCCGAAACGGCGGAAGCCATCATTGAAGCCTCGGGAGTTCTGATTTTATCAAAAACATCTTCACCATTTAAGAAAACGTGCTGTTCACCGCCGACAAAAGCAATGTCAACGTTGGTTTTTGCTAAAATTCCCTCAATATCACAGTTAAGGGCCGTGTCAACACCCTCACGGGAAAACTTAAGACCAACGGTGCGGTAAAGAGCGCCCGTGTCAACATAAATGTAACCGAGCTGTTTTGCAACCGCCCGTGCGATGGTGCTTTTTCCTGCCCCTGCAGGGCCGTCAATGGCAATAGCTATCATAATAACTCTCCTTAAAACTTATATATTCCTGGCGGCAAGAGCGCCGGTTGAAAATGCAATTTGTAAATTAAAGCCACCGGTGTAGGCATCAACGTCAATAACCTCACCTGCAAAATAAAGCCCCTTAACAAGCTTTGATTCCATTGTTTTTGGGTTTATCTCACGAACGCTGACACCGCCGCTTGTCACAATGGCCTCCTCAATGGGGCGAAAGCCCGTGACGGTTAATTTAAGGCCCTTTAAAACACCGCAAAGGGCAAGGCGTTGTTCCTTGGTGATTTGATTGGATTTAAGGCGTTCATCAATTCCTGCCATTTTTAAAGCGATGGGGATAAGAGATTTTGGAAGCAATTTATCAAGGGAATTGATAATATCCCTGTTTGAATTCTCACCTAAATCCCTTTGAATCCTTTTATCAAGAGTTTGGGCATCGAGCGCAGGTTTTAAATCAATAAGAGCAAAATAATTCTTTTTATCCGTTTCTCGCATAAGGCAGGAAGCCGAAAGCACAAGGGGCCCTGAAATACCGAAATGTGTAAAAATCATTTCGCCCATTTCCGAAAAAATCGGCTTGTCCCTTCCTTGCTCAAAGACCTTTAGTGTCACGTTTTTAAGGGATAACCCCGAAAGTTTACTGCAAAAGCCCTCGTGAATTGTCAGAGGCACAAGGGAGGGCTTGATTTCGGTTACGGTGTGTCCGAAGGCTTTGGCAAAGCCGTAACCGTCACCCGTTGAGCCTGTAAGCGGATAAGAAGCGCCACCTGTGGCAATTATTACGCCGTCAGAAAAAATTTCTTCACCGTTTTGTAAAACCGTGATAAATTCATCGCCCTGCCTGTGAATGTTTTTAGCGGCGCCGGAAACAATTTTCACACCGCTTTTTTTAACAGCAGAAAAAAGAGCATCAACAATGTCGCTTGCTTTATCGCTTTGTGGAAAAA
>JAZSBX010000138.1:0-4201 GCA_045602605.1 Acutalibacteraceae bacterium | reverse complement strand
CCATTCCCAGGCATCGTATTGGTCGGGATAATCGGCATAAACGCGGATTTCATTACCCACCATACCCTTTTTAAGAACCTCACGGCAGGCGCGCTTGTCAAAAACGAAAATCATCTGCCAGCTGTCATCAAAGGTAACGCGAAGGAAGGGTGTTTCAACAACCTTGCCTTCAATTTTAATGGTGTTGGTGTCAATAAAATCACCCGTTGCAAGATAGCCCTTGGGCGAAATCTTTTCCTTTGTGAAAACGGTTTTGCCGTTTACCTGAACCAGACCCTCGGTATCGAAGGAATGGGGGTTAAACACAACCTGACCGCGCTTTGCATCAATTTTTTCGGCAATACCGCCGCGAACACCGCCTGCAATTTCATCGCCGATGGCTTTGATTTTGGCGTAATCAATGTCACTCTGGTCGTAAACCTCTTTTATTGATGAGCCTGGAATAATGTCGTGGAATTGGTTAGTTAAAATATCCTCCCAGCCCTCGCGAAGCTTTGCCTTGGGGAAGGGCTTGCCTAAAAGCTTGTCGGCAGTAATTCCAAGAAGCTCGGCATCCTGATACAAAAATTCGCTCTTTCTGTTGTTGCGCTTGTTCTTTGCAACGGAGGTATATGTACCGCGGTGGAACTCAAGGTAAAGCTCGCCGTTCCAGGTGGGAACATCGGTGCGCTTTTCCAGCTTCTTTCCAAGGCGCTCTAAATAATCGCCTGCAAATTCAATTTTAAGGTTGGGAGAACCGGGAACGCCGCGACTTGCCCTGCGGGCTAGTTCAAGGTGACCGTGGGTGGGACCGCCGCCTCCGTCACCGTGACCAAAGGTAAGAAGCGCCTCATCACTAAGGTTCTTTTGGGTCATACGCTTATATGTACCGTTAACCATTTTAGCGCCCGTGTGTCCAACGTAGGTGCAAAGGTTGGAGGATTTTCCGCCCTCATCATCGGTAGCGGTGATGAAATGGGTGTTAATCTCGGTTCCGTCAATACCAACCCAACGGAAGGTGTCATAAGGCATGCGGTTGGTGTCGTTCCAGGAAATTTTCTGGGTTACAAACCAGTCAATGCCACTCTTTTTAAGAATTTGAGGAAGGGCTGCTGTGTAGCCGAAAACATCGGGGAGCCAAAGCACCTTGTTGTCAACGCCAAATTCATCTTTGAAGAATTGCTTGCCGTAAAGCACCTGCCTTATAAGGCTTTCACCCGAAGATAGGTTGCAGTCGGCCTCAACCCACATTGCGCCCTCACATTCCCATCTGCCCTCTTTAATGCGCTCTTTAACCTGTGCGTAAAGCTCGGGCTCCTCTTCTTTAAGGTATTTATAAAGCAGGGCCTGGGAAGACATAAATTTATATTCGGGGTATCTTCTCATAAGTTCAAGCACCGTTGAGAATGAGCGCTGAACCTTCTCCCTTGTCTGCCTTAAGGTCCAAAGCCAGGCGCAGTCAATGTGAGTGTGACCAATGCCCACCGTGGTGGCCTTTTGGGGACAGCAGTATTTTCCGTAAAATTCGTTTTCTAAAAATTCGTGAGCCTCTTTGCAGGAAGCGTAGAAATCATCGCTTCCCACCTCGTAAAGGCGAAGCATCGAAACGGCGCGCCACAGGTAGTCAACGATTTTTGCATATTCCACCGTTTCATCGTTCAGGTAGGTCAGCATATCAAGGGGATAAGCAATGTCGTAATAAAGCGCCTGGGCATCCTTTGAAAGCTCCGCAGTGCTTATGAACATCTTTGCATTCTCCACAGTAAAGCTTGTGTAGGCGTAAATTGCAACATCCACGATAACACCCTTTTCAAGGGGATATTCACGGTGATTAACATCAAGACCCTGCGCCGTTTTACCGTTTATATAAAGAATAAGCTGTGGATTGCAGGCATCCCAGCCGCTTTTGTCGGTGCTCACAAGGAGATAGGGGTTGTCGGTTTCGGGGGTAACGGTAAATCGAAACCAAGCGTGGGTGTCGTATCCCTCGCCCCAGTCGCCGCCGTTTTCAAAGGGGGCCATTGTGCTGATATCAGGTATGTCGTTACCGTTCTTGTATCCGCACGGACAAGCCATAATGTTCTGAACATCACGCTTGTTTTTGTAAATTTGTTCTTCAACAATTTTTACGTATTGTCGAATTTTACGGAGTTTGTTTTGCATAATTTTTCTCTCCTTTAGGGTAGAGCGAATAATCTAAATTCCGTTTTTAAAAGGCGGATTTTCGCTCATACTTTGTTAAAATATTCATTAATCCCTATGGGATAAATTTTTCAAAAATAAATGCTTTAAAGCTCTTTTTGGTTTTTTCAATCTGCTCTTTTTCGGTGTAGGTCCAGGCAACGGGAAAGCCGCCGAGCAGGGCGACAAGCCGCCTTGAAAAATTGTTTTTGAATTTGAATTCGTATGATACGAAATCGGGGCGGGAAAGAAAGTTAAAAAGCAAGGCCCCTGCCAGCTTTTGATGAAAGGGCTCGTTGTAAAAAGCCGAGGCCAACTGTCCGCGCATTATGTCGGGGCGGGTTTTCTTATACCACCGACAAACTAACGGGTTAAAGGACTGTATGAAATATTTACCCTCGTAATCCTTTAAAATTTCGTTTGCCGCAACACAAAGGGGCTCGTAGTCACCGATAACGGGGGTTTTGAACTCAATAAGAAGCGGCACCCTGCCATCGATTAAATCAAGACATTCCTTAAGGGTTGGAATTTTCTCACCCGTTCCTGCCAAATTAAATTTCTTTATTTCCTCAAGGGTTAAATTTTCGGGTTTTTCATCAACGCCGCACATTCTTTCAAGGTTGTCATCGTGAAAAACGATAACCTGCCTGTCCTTGGTTAAATGAATGTCGTTTTCAGTAATATATCCCTTTTGTGCCGCCTTTTCAAAGGCCTCAAGGGAATTTTCAACGGCACCATCAATGCCGTGAAGCCCCCTATGAGCAATGTACTTGCCCTCTATCACCCGTCTGTCGGGGTGGCGGCGGAGTGCGGGAAAAACGAGGAACAAAACAAGCGCAATAAGGGTTATCAGAACAGTTAAAACGGCCGTCATTGTTTAGTCCTCAATGTCAAGGTTTTCAAGCAGGTCTTCTTTAACCAACGCCTTTGAGTCGCCGTGCTTCACCAGCGCCATTGTAACAAAGGCAAGGGCAACGAACACGGTAGCGTAGGGGAACAGGGTTGTCAAACCAAAGCTGTCCATCAAAAGGCCCGAAAGCATGGGTGTGACAATTTGCGCCGCCATTGATGCGGTGTAGTAAAAACCTGTGTATTTACCAACGTCACTGTTTGAGCACATTTCAACAACCATCGGGAACGAGTTAACGTTGATGGTGGCCCAGGCCACGCCTGCTAAAACGAAAAATATATTCATAATAAGCGTAGGACTGCCTGCCCTCATAAACGAAGCGCCGAGGAAGGCTGCTGCCAGCATAACAACGCCTGCCATAATGGTCTTTTTTCTGCCGATTTTAGAGGCAACCATACCTGCAGGCAGATAGGAAATTATGGCCGCCGCCTGTGCTAAAAGCAGGGTTGAATTGTAGTCCATCTCTAAAACGCGCTGGGCGTAAATCGAATATTTTGAGGTTATGGCGTTGTAGCCAATGTACCAAAGGGCAATGGAGGCAAGAATAAAAATGAGGGACATTTTTTCTTTTTTAGTAAGTCCCCGCTTCTCCCCTGTCTCCTCGGCTTTTTCCGAGATGCCAAGGCGCAGGCTCTCCTCCCTTTGCTCGTTTGCCCACTTAACCTCCTTTACGGTCAGCAGGAAAATAAGCAGGGCGGCAAGCATAAGGCCTGCAATAACGCCGTAAAAGGTGAAATAGTTCATAAAACTGTTTTTAACGGCCGAGGTGGCAAACACCATTCCCAGCACCAGAACGATAATTCCGCCTGCGGTGCCCATAAGGTTAATAACGGCGTTAGCCTTGCTTCGAAGCGGCTTTAATGTAACATCGGGCATAAGAGCAACGGCAGGGGAACGGAACAGCGCCATAGCGATTAGCACCGCAAGTAGGAAGGCGAGAAACATAAAAAGATTTGCAGGGTTTTTAGCCGTTATATCGCCAATGTATGCCTGACGGGCGGGAACAACATAATTTGTGTAAAGGTTTTCCTCCCCCTCGGCCTTAATTTCGGTGCTTTTAATGGCGGCAAATTCTTCTTTTGTGAACTTGTCCTCTAGAGTGAATTTAATGCCATCGGGGGTCATAAGCTC
>JAZSBX010000137.1:0-3407 GCA_045602605.1 Acutalibacteraceae bacterium | reverse complement strand
GGCATAGTCAATGATAACGGTGAAATCTCTACCTGTGGGATAAACCTCTGCTCTACCCTTTACACCCTCCATTTTGGCAAGCGCCTCGGCGATATCGTTTAAGGAAAAACCTAGTTCCATTGCGCAAATTGTTGCCGCCATAGAGTTGTAAACCGTAAACCTACCGCCCGTTTTAACGCGCATTCGGCAAATTGTGTTGTAACCTACAAACTCGTATTCAAGACCATCGGCTCTATAGTTAATGTTTTTTGCGGTGTAGGTTGCATTATCACTCAAAGTGGAATAGGTTACCGTTTTGCAGGTAAGCCCCTCCATCAGCTTTTCGGTATACTCATCATCAGCATTGATAACGGCAGTTTTGCACATTTTAAAAAGCTTCTTTTTTGCCTCAAGATAGTTATCCATTGTGATGTGATAGTCAAGGTGGTCCTGTGTAAGATTAGTGAACACCGCCGCCTCAAAATCAATTCCCTTCACCCTGTCCTGGTCAAGAGCGTGGGAGGAAACCTCCATAAGAACGTATTCACAGCGACTTTCACGCATTTGGGCAAAAAGGTCGCAAAGCTCATAAATTCCCGGCGTGGTGTTTTTGGCAGGGATAACCTCATCGCCAATCATATTTTGAATGGTGCCGATAAGACCACACTTGTGACCTGCAGCCTCAATTATTGTTTTAAGCATATAGGTTGTTGAGGTTTTTCCGTTGGTGCCCGTTATGCCAATGATTTTCATTGATTTTGCAGGATTACCAAACCAGGTAGCGCACATTTCGGCAAAAAGCGAGCGTGTATCCTCAACAATAATTTGATTTGGAAGGCCCAAATCCTTTTCACAAATTATGACGGAAGCGCCCTTTTGTGCGGCGGATTTTGCAAAATCGTGTCCGTCAACACTGGGGCCCTTAATGCACACGAAGGCCGAGCCATCCACCACCTGTCTTGAATCGGAGGTGATGGAAGAAATCTCTGCATCAAAACACAAATTTTTGCAGTTTGGTAAAATTTGACTCAGTTTCATAATTTGTTCCTTTCTGAATCTATGCTATGTCTCCCGTATTATTATCTCTGAAATAAACGGTTATAACCGTTCCTGCATCAACCGAAGTTCCGGGTTCAATGCTCTGACGGTAGGAAACACTGACCGAAGTATCGTTAGTGTTTCCCGAAAACTGAATGTTAACGTTTGCCTGCGCCGCCGCCGTGTTTGCCTGCGAAAGTGAAAGGCCCAAAAGGTTTGGAACGGTGGTTTTGGCAGTTTCGGCTTTTTCTTCTGTGTAAATAACAACAACGCCGCCGTTATAAAGGGAATGACTTGTGTCGGGAAGCTGTGAAACAACAGTGTTACCGTTGCCCACAATTTTGTAGGTCAGTCCCATTCCCGTAAGGGTTGATTTTGCATCCTGAACTGTTTTTCCAACAATGTCGGGAACATTAACGGCAAGTCTGTCAAGCTCGGCATCGGTGTACTGTGGCTCATAACCGAGATAAGGAAGCACATCGCCTAAAATTTGCGCGCCAACCGGTGCACAAATCGTACCGCCGTAATATGCATCGCCGTGCGGCTCATCAAGAAGAACAAGAACTGCAATTTCGGGGTCGTTTGCAGGGGCTACGGTACAGTAGGAGGAAATATACAAACCTGACTGTCCGCTGGCAATCATTTCGGCAACCTTTTCCGAGGTACCCGTTTTGCCGCCTACACTAAAGCCTGCAACGTAACCGTTTTTGCCGCCGCCTTCTTTTACAACCTGTTCCATAAGGCTGCGGATTGTGATTGAGGTGTTTTCGGAAATAACCTGTCTTTTTACAGTTGTTCCAATGCTTTTAACCACGTTACCCTCACTGTCGGTGATTTCTGAAACAACGTGAGGCTGAACCAGATTGCCGCCGTTAACTGCGGCGCTGATGGCGGTTATAAGTTGAATCGGCGTTACCTTAAAGGTTTGACCGAAGGAGGTTGAGGAAAGCTCGGTAGGACCCATATTCTCGGCTTTGTGATAAACCGAGGAGGATTCGCCGGGTAAATCAACGCCCGTTCTTTGTGTGAAGCCAAAGGCCTCAAAATATTTTGAAAAAGTGTTAGAGCCAATTAACTGACCAAGGGTTATAAACACGGGGTTGCAGGAGTTTTCCATTGCATCAACAAGGGTTTGCGCACCGTGACCGCCGTGTTTGTGACAGTGGTAGGTCTGCCCTGCAATGTTTATTGAACCGCCGCAATTATAGTTAGCCGTTGTCTTCGTAAGACCTTCTTCAAGGGCAATTGACGCCGTGATAACCTTGAAAACCGAGCCCGGTTCATAGGTATCGGAAACGAGTTTGTTTCTCCACTGAAGATTAAGAAGGTTGCTAACCATTTGGGTGCGTTCATCACCCTCAAGGCCTTCAAGTTTTTGCTTGTTTGCTTCATCAAGGGTAAATGGGTCGTTGGGGTTAAAGTCTCCCTTAATTGCCATTGCAAGAATTTCACCCGTTTTAGGGTTCATTGCAATAACAGCGCCACGCTGGGCAACCTTGTTGGCATCAACGGCCTCGGCGATATATTTTTCGCAAACGTACTGAATGTAGGAGTCAATGGTAAGGCCTACGAAATTTCCCTGTTGCGCTTCTTCAACCTTTTCGTAGGTGAAGGGCATATCGGTTCCGTGGGCATTTTTAGCCGCCACAACCCTTCCTGCGATGCCTGTAAGCTCGGTATCGTAATAACTTTCAATTCCCGAAAGGCCTTGATTATCAACACCAACGAAGCCCAGCACAACCGAAGCCAGAGTATCGTTTGGATAGTAACGCTTTGTTGTTTCATCAAGACCGATGTAGCTTGAAAGCCCCAAGTCGCTGTTGTCAACGATAAACTGTCGAACCTTGTCGGCAACCTCTTTATCAATTTGTTTTTTAACCGTTACATAGTAAAGCGATTTTATGGTGTTGTTGTAAATCGTTTCTCGGTCCTCACCCAAAATTTCGCTTAATCCATCGGCAATAGTTGCCCTCACCTTTTCCCTTTTTTCATCGTTTTCAATTCGAATGATTCCGTTAGGTGTGATGTAAACGTTCCAGGCAGGTGCGCTTGTAGCAAGCACGTTTCCCTCTCGGTCATAAATATCACCGCGGGGCGCGGTTATCATTGTGTCGTAAAGCTGTTGCTCGGCGGCCTTGCTTTGGTATTTTTCACCCTCAACAATCATTAGCCACACAAGGCGAAAGCTTGTTACGCTTACTGTGAAAATCACCATTGCCAGCATGACCACAAGTATGCGGGTTAGCATTGATTTATTTGGTTTTACACTCGAAGCCATACTTTTCCTCCGTTAATTATCTTTAAATATTATATATATAATAAATGCAGTTAAACGAGAGCTTTTTAAAAACTCTCGTTAGTTATTATATTAAATATAAAATCTGCTTATT
>JAZSBX010000136.1:0-5499 GCA_045602605.1 Acutalibacteraceae bacterium | reverse complement strand
TGCTTTCTTTCTTCCGGCTCGAAAGTTACAACACAAAAGTCCGTCAGCGGCTTTCACCAAACGCCGCCTCTCTGAAGACCGAACAAAATCGTGCCCTCTTCGTCAAAGCCTTTTTAAAATTTATATAATTTTATCACTATTTAAGGGGGATGTCAATACCTTTTTTAAAGTTTGTTTCTTTGGATTTTACCGCTTATGGTCTTGGGCAGGGAATCCCTGAACTCAACAATTCTGGGATATTTATAGGGGGCTGTGTGGCTCTTAACATAATCCTGAATTTCCTTTTTAAGTTCATCGGTGGCTTCGGTTCCTTTAACCAGCACAATGCTTGCCTTAACAACCTGACCGCGAACCTCATCGGGAGCGGCGCAAACACCGCACTCAAGAACGTAGGGCAGTTCCATGATAACGCTTTCAATTTCAAAGGGTCCAATGCGGTAGCCCGATGACTTAATAACGTCATCAACGCGGCCGACATACCAAATGAAGCCATCCTCATCACGCCAGGCCGTGTCACCAGTGTGATAATAACCATCGTGCCAAACCTCATCGGTCTTTTCCTGATTTTTGTAGTAACTGCTGAACAGTCCGCAAGGAACCTTTTCACTTGTTTTAACAACGATTTCACCGGTTTCACCATCGGGCAGGGGATTTCCATCGGGGTCGAGAATATCAACATCATAAAGCGGCGTGGGTTTACCCATTGAGCCAAGTTTGTGTGAGCCGCCCATAAGGTTTGCAATAACAAGGGTAAGCTCGGTCTGGCCGAAGCCCTCCATAATCTGCAGTCCCGTTGCCTTTTCAAATTGGCGGTAAACCTCAGGGTTCAAAGCCTCACCGGCCGTTGTCATATGCTTTATTGATGATAAATCGTATTTCGAAATATCCTCTTTAATCATCATTCGAAGCATTGTGGGGGGCGCGCAGAAGGTGGAGATGTTGTATTTTGCAAACATTGGCAGAATATCAGAGGCGGAGAAACGGTCAAAGTCGTAGGTGAAAACCGGGCCTTCGCACAGCCATTGACCGTAAAGCTTGCCCCAAAGGGCCTTGCCCCAGCCTGTTTCCGAAATGGTAAAGTGCAGGCCGTTTTCACTCACCCCGTGCCAATATTTGGCGGTGATGTAGTGACCGAGGGCATATTTGTAGGAATGTGCCGCAATTTTAGGATAACCAGTGGTGCCGGAAGTAAAGAACATAAGCATAAGGTCATCGCCGCAGGCGGTGTTTTCATCGCGGTAATAGTGAGCAGAAAACAGGGGATATTCCTCATCAAAGTTTTTCCAGCCCTCTTTTTTGCCGCCAACAAGAATCTTGGTTTTAAGCGTGGGGCTCATTTTCTGCGCCAAATCAACCTGATTTGCCACATCGCCGTCAGCAGTGCAGACAATTGCCGAAACATCGGCAGAATTAAAGCGGTATTCAAAGTCGTGTGCAACAAGCTGATTTGTTGCAGGAATTGCAACGGCGCCAAGTTTGTGAAGGGCAAGAATTGCATACCAGAATTGGTAGTGGCGTTTAAGCACAAGCATAACCTTGTCGCCTTTTTTAATGCCCAAGGATTTAAAATAGTTAGCGCACTGATTAGAGGCGCGTTTCATATCGTTAAAGGTGAAGCGGCGTTCTACCTTGTTTTTATCAAGGTGGAGCATTGCAAGCTTGTCGGGCTCTTTCTTTGCGATAGCATCAACAACGTCAAAGGCAAAGTTGAATTTGTCTTCATTTTTGAAGTCGATTTTTTGGAGAAGGCCCTTTTCGTTTTCCACAGTGGTGATAAAATCATCACTAACAAGCTTTTTGGCCGAGGAATGCATCGCCATAAGGTTATCGCGTGTTTCGGGTTCCTCCATATCCTCGCCCGGGAGAACAACGGCAACGAAAAGACAGTCCTCACCGCCAACGGCTACCATTCCGTGGGGGGTTGAGGAGTTATAGTAAATACTGTCGCCCTCGTTTAAATATTCAACGTTGTCACCGATTTGAATTTTTAGGCGGCCACTCATAACAAAGTCAAATTCCTGACCCGAGTGCTTGGTTAAATGAATAGGTTTGTTTTGCAGGCTTTCATTATATTCATAGCGCACCCAGTAGGGCTCGGCAATTTTCTTTCTGAAAAGGGGAGCCAGGTTTTGAATGTTAATTCCTTCTTCTTTAGCGGTTTCCTGACCCTGTCCCTTGCGGGTTACAGTGTAGGAGGAAAGATTTGCGCTTTGCCCCTCAAGCAAATCGGAAATGCCTAAATTAAATGCCAAAGCGCACTTGTGAATGAAGGTGAAGGGGAAGTCCTTTTTACCTGCTTCATATTCTGCATATTCCTGAACGCTGACTTCGGTTTTCTCGGCCATTTCACCAGCGGAAAGCCCACAAATTTCGCGCATTTCACGAATACGTGCAGCCACCTCTAAAAGTTTGTTGTTTTCTACGTTTGACATAAAGTTCACCCTTTCTTAAGTGAGTTTAGTTTAGGACAGGTTAAAAATAAAAAAACACCCGTCTCAATTTCTTTGAGACGAGTGTGATAAATCACATCCGCGGTACCACTCAAATTGCAGTTTAAAACTGCCACTCTCGGAATCTAACAATTCCTATGCCTTTACGCAGCAATCACGGGAAGATTCTACTAAGCGGTTGCTTTTGGAACCTCCGGCTCGGAAGTGATAGGCTTTTTCAGAACTCACGCTATCGGTTTGCACCAAACACCGACTCTCTGTAAACGGGGATTCTCAGCCGTCTTCGTCACAGCCTTTATTATTTTTTTGTTATTGTAGCACTATGAAAAGTCTTTGTCAATAGTTTTTTTAAATTTTTTTATTCACGGCTTCAAGGCGGTAAATAGGCTGGCCTAAATCGGTAAAGCGCTTTTCATATTCGGTCATAATGTTGCCCTCAAAATCGCTTTTATGAAGATTTAAGGATATGTTTTGAAGCAAAAAGCCGCTTTTTGAAAGATTTTCAATGGAAAACTCAAAAAGCCCCACATTATCGGTCTTTTGATGAATTTCACCGCCGTGTACTAAAATCTCCTTGTAAATTTCCAGAAAGCGGGGTGCAGTCAGGCGGTGGTTTGCATATTTCTTTTTAGGGTAGGGGCAGGAGAAGTTAAGAAAAATTCTCTGTACGGAGTTTTCCTTTATATATGATGAAAGATATTCCGCAGGGCAGTTAAGGAATTTAAGATTTTTAAGTTCCGTTTTTTGGGCCGTTTCGGCGGCGGTAACGATAATGTTTGCAGTTTTTTCAACGGCGAGCAGATTTATATTGGGATTTTGCCTTGCAAACTCGCAGGCAAAACCGCCCTTTCCACAACCGATTTCAAGGAACAGGGGATTATGGTTTCCGAAAATCTCCTCGGTGTTTAAAAAGTTTTTTATTTCCTTTGAAAGGGTTACGTTCTTTTCTTCGGTATGAACGCTTATTAAATAATCTTGAGCATTTTCAAGCCGTGAGTTAAGGTTTTTCTTTCGGCGCATTCTCATTGCTTGCTATTTCCTTCCTGTTGAGCCAAAGCCGCCTTCACCGCGGTTTGTGTCATCAAGTGTTTCACATTCTGTAAATTGAGCCGAAAGGAAGGGAACAATGGCTATTTGGGCAATTCTATCACCACATTCAACGAAACGGGTTTGACTTGACTGATTGAAAAGTGGCACCTTAATCTCGCCGCGGTAGTCGCTGTCAATAACACCCACCTTGTTTGCAGGGGCAAGACCCTGCTTTGTGGAAAGACCGCTGCGGGCAAAAACAAGACCTACATAGCCTTCGGGAATTTCCATCGCAATACCCGTGCCGATTAAAACGGTGGCGCCGGGTTCAATGGTAACGGTGCCTTCGGTCATAGCGTACAAATCGGCGCCTGCGGCACCAAGAGAACCGTAGGTCGGAATAATCGCTTTATCGTTTAACTTTTTAACTTTAACTAACATTTTATTCACCCAAAATATATTGTAAAACATTTGGGACTTTAAAGCAAGTTAAACTTGATAAAAATGTAAAAATGCGGTATAATTTAAGTATATGTATTTTATTTAGGAGTTGTGCTATGAGTAATGCAGAAAAGCAGGCGAGAATGGAAGAACTTGTTGACTACCTTAACACCTGCGCCGATGCTTATTATAACAAAAACGAGCCTATCATTTCAGACGCGCAGTTTGATGCGCTTTTTGATGAACTGACCGCCCTTGAAAAGGAGCTGGGCGTTCAGTTTGATAACTCACCCACGAAAAACGTGGGCTATGAGGTTATGAGCGCGCTTGAAAAGGTTGAACATAACATTCCCCTTTTAAGCCTTGCAAAAACAAAGGACCCTGCCGATATATGTGATTTTTCAAGAAAAAACGAGGGTTACCTTGGCCTTAAAATGGATGGTCTAACCGTTAAACTTACCTACCAAAACGGTGAGCTTGTTGCCGCCGCAACAAGAGGAGATGGCAGCGTTGGCGAGGTTATCACCCACAATGCCAAAACCTTTGTTAACCTGCCTAAAAAAATCGGTTATAATGAACTGCTTGAAATAACTGGTGAGGCATTTATTGATATTGCCACCTTCGCCGAAATCAACGAGCAAATTGAAAACGATGAGGATAAATATTCAACCCCCCGTAATCTTGCATCGGGAACTGTAAGACAGCTTGATTCCGCCGTTTGCAAAAGCCGAGGCGTCAGGTTTTTCCCCTTTAACGTGCTGACTGGCCTTGATGATATCAAATCAAAGCAAAAGCGCCTTGATTTTTTAAAGCAGTTAGGCTTTGAACGACTGTTCACCACACCCCTTGAAATCGATGAAACGGTGAAAAGCGTTGAGGAAAAACTGTTTGCTTTAAAGGATACCGCGCAAAAAAACAACCTGCCCATTGACGGCGTTGTTTTCTCCTTTGATGATGTTGATTTTTGCAAAGCCCAGGGCAGAACCTCCCACCATTTTAAGGATGGCATTGCCTTTAAATTCGGTGACCCCGGCGCCGTTTCGCATTTGCAAAAAATCACCTGGAATATTTCCAGAACGGGACAGCTTACCCCCATTGCCGAATTTGACACGGTGGAAATCGACAGCACCGAGGTAACAAGGGCCTCACTTCATAATATGACCTTCGTTGAGGGACTGAAACTGAATGTTGGCGATGAAATTTATGTTTCCAAACGGAATATGATTATACCCCACGTGGAGGAAAACCTCTCCTTAAGAGAACAAGGTGATAGGGAATATGTTTTGGATTTCCCCAAGGTTTGTCCCGTTTGCGGCAGTGAAACCAGTGTTAAAACAACCGTTTCTTCCGACAAAACTGTGCAGGTGCTTTACTGTGATAACGAAAACTGCGCAGGAAAACAAATAAAGAAATTCACCCATTTCGTAAGCAAGCCTGCAATGAACATTGAGGGCTTAAGCGAGGCAACTCTTGAGAAATTTTTATCGCTCGGTTTCCTTAAAAACCTTTCGGATATTTTCCGTTTAGGTGAAAAAACCGAAATAAAAAACCTTGAGGGCTTTGGTCAAAAATCCTTTGA
>JAZSBX010000135.1:0-14304 GCA_045602605.1 Acutalibacteraceae bacterium | reverse complement strand
CGTTTTTGAAAGCGAAACCTTAAAGGAATTTTCCCTTGATGACCTTATGAATATGCTGGCAGGCAGAAAGAAAGAGAAAAAAGAGGGCTCCTACACCTCCTACCTTTTCGAAAAGGGAATTGATAAAATTCTCAAAAAGGTGGGAGAAGAGTCAACCGTGGTTATTATTGCAGGCAAGGCTGATGGTAAAAAAGAAACCATTTATGAAATTGCCGACCTTACCTACCACATTTTAGTGCTTATGATTCAAATGAGCATTTCCCTTGAGGGCGTAAGAAAGGAACTGGCAAGCAGACATATTATTGACCACAAGGTCAAGCAGGAGAAAATGACAAAATGATTTTAAGTGATTTTCACATTCACTCCGAGTTTTGCGATGGCAAAAGCACTTTAGAAGAAACTGTAGAAAAGGCAATAGAAATGGGCCTTGAAAAAATAGGCTTTTCGGGCCATTCCTACACCTTTTTCGAGGAAAGTTATTCAATGAAAAAAGAGGGCACCAAGGATTACTTTCGCCGTGTTAACGAACTTAAAATCAAGTACAAGGATAAAATTCAAATTCTTTGCGGCATTGAACTTGACCTTTTTTCCGATGAACCCGATTTACCCTTTGACTACCGCATCGGCTCAGCCCACTATTTAAAACTGGGCGATGAGTATGTGCCCGTTGACTGGAAGGCCGAGTTTTTAACCGAGGCGGCAGAAAAATATTTCGGCGGCGATATGCTCTCACTCACGGAGGAATATTACAAAACCGTGGCCTTGTTTAAGAACAAAAAAATTGATATCATAGGTCACCTTGACCTTATTACAAAGTTAAACGGCGAAAACAAACTTTTTAACCCCGACTGCCACCGCTATAAAACCGCCGCCTTAAACGCCGTGAATGCCCTGCTAACGAAAAACATTCCTTTTGAAATTAACACGGGGGCTATTTCCAGGGGTTACGCCAAAAGCCCCTACCCTGCCGATTTTCTTTTAAGCTACATAAAAGAAAAAGGTGGCAGCGTTATTTTCAGTTCCGATGCCCACCACTGCGATAATTTATGTTTTCAGTTTGACAAATGGCACAAAATTTTGAGTGATAAAGGCATTTTGCCCCCTGTAGTTACCCTTTAAATGCATATTTTTTGCATAAAAATTTCTCCAAATCTCTGATTTTAAGGATTTTATGTGGTGATTTTGCCCAAAAGCAAAGTCACCGCTTTGCTTTTTGCATATAATTTGCATAAACTTATGAATTTTATGAATATTTATGAATAAAACCTTGACAATTACCTTTAAATATTATATAATCGTTGCATAATTATTCAGGAGGTCACTGTTATGAATAAAGAAAACATCAAAAAGGTCGTTCTTGCCTACTCGGGCGGACTTGATACATCCATCATCATCCCTTGGCTTAAAGAAAACTATAACAACTGCGAGGTTATTGCCGTTTCGGGCAACGTTGGTCAGGCTGATGAGCTTGAGGGTCTTGAGGAAAAGGCAATAAAAACAGGCGCTTCAAAGCTTTACGTTCTTGATTTAACCGAGGAATATGTTGACGATTACATTATTCCCTGCGTTAAGGCAGGCGCAGTTTATGAGGATTATCTTTTAGGCACCAGCCACGCTCGCCCCTGCATTGCAAAGGGCCTTGTTGACATTGCCATTAAGGAAAACGCCGATGCAATTTGTCACGGCTGCACGGGAAAAGGCAACGACCAGGTTCGTTTTGAACTGACAATTAAGCACTTTGCCCCCAATATGCCCATTATCGCCCCTTGGCGCGAGTGGGATATTAAATCCCGTGAAGAGGAAATTGAATATGCCGAGGCGCACAATATTCCTCTCAAAATCAACAGAGAAACCAACTATTCAAAGGATAAAAACCTTTGGCATTTGTCCCACGAGGGAATGGATTTGGAGGACACGGGCAACGAGCCTATGTATGAAAAGGAAGGCTTCCTTGTAATGGGTGTTTCCCCCGTTGCCGCACCCGATAAGCCCACCTACGTTACTTTGGATTTTGAAAAGGGCGTTCCAACAGCCCTTGACGGCGAGAAAATGTCGGCCAAAAACATTATCTTAAAACTCAACGAGCTTGGCGGCGCAAACGGTATCGGTATTATTGACATTGTTGAAAACCGCCTTGTTGGTATGAAATGCCGCGGTGTTTACGAAACCCCCGGCGGCACCATTCTTTATAAGGCCCACAGCGTGCTTGAGTCAATTTGCCTTGATAAAATGACTCTGCACGAAAAACAGCGCCTTTCCATCACCTTTGCCGAGCTTGTTTACAACGGCCAGTGGTTCACACCTTTAAGAGAGGCCCTTTCTGCCTTTGTTGACAAAACCCAGGAAACCGTTACGGGTAAAGTAAAACTCAAACTTTATAAGGGCAACATTATTAATGCAGGCGTTTGGAGTGACTATTCTCTTTACAGCGAGGAAATTGCAACCTTTGGTGAAAGTGATTACGACCAAAAGGATTCCGCAGGCTTTATCAACCTCTATGGACTTCCCATTAAGGTTCAGGCAATGGTTGATAAGAAGAATAAAAAATAATTTTTATACCGAGAGGAACATTTTAAAATGGCTAAAATGTGGGCCGGCAGAACTGACGGCGTAACTGAAAAGATAGCAGACGATTTCAATTCGTCCATTCATTTTGACAGTAAAATGTTTAAACAGGATATTTTGGGCAGTATGGCGCACGCCGCAATGCTCAGTGCAAAAGGTATAATTTCTAATGACGAGGCCGACACACTCATTGTCGGCCTTGAAGCCATTTTAAATGACCTTAAAAGCGGCGCCTTAAAAATTGATTTAACCTGCGAAGATATCCATATGTTCATTGAGCAGGAGTTAACCGGCCGCCTTGGTGACGTGGGCAAAAAACTGCACACCGCAAGAAGCAGAAACGACCAGGTTGCCCTTGATATCAGAATGTATTTGAGGGAGGAAATTGATGAAATTTCCGCCTTGACAAAAAATCTTGTTGCGGCGGTAACCGACCAGGCCGAAAAGAACAAAGGGGTTATTATGCCCGGCTACACCCATTTACAAAGGGCGCAACCCATCACCTTCGGCCATCATTTAATGGCCTACGCCTTTATGCTGCTTCGTGATTTGGACAGGCTTTGTGATACAAGAAAAAGAATGAATATAAGCCCCATCGGTTGCTGTGCGCTTGCAGGCACCACCTATGACACCGATAGATATTTCGAGGCCGAAAAGCTGGGCTTTGACGACATTTGTTTAAATTCTCTTGACGGCGTTTCCGACCGCGATTTTATTGTTGAATTAGGCTCTGCCCTTTCCATTTTAATGATGCACCTCTCCCGTTTCAGCGAGGAAATCATTTTGTGGTCAAGCTGGGAATTTAAGTTCATTGAACTTTCCGATGCTTACACCACGGGCTCTTCCATTATGCCCCAAAAGAAAAACCCCGATATGGCCGAGCTTGTGCGCGGTAAAACGGGCAGGGTTTACGGTAATCTGATGTCCATTCTCACCGTTTTAAAGGGCCTGCCCCTTGCTTATAACAAGGATATGCAGGAGGATAAAGAAGGCATTTTCGACACCTGCGACACGGTGAAAATGTGCCTTAAGGTTTTTGAGGGTATGATTTCAACCCTTACCGTTTTGGAGGATAATATGAGGGCGGCGGCAGGCAAGGGCTTTATTAACGCCACCGACCTTGCCGACTATCTTGTTAAAAAGGGCTTGCCCTTTAGAACCGCCTACAAAATTTCTGGCGAAATTGTGGCGCAGTGCATAAGGGAAAATAAAATTCTCGAAACACTTGAGCTTGCCGAATATAAAAAGTACAGCGATTTGTTCCAAAACGATTTATATGATGAAATCTCCCTTGAAACCTGCGTAATGAGGCGTATTTCAAAGGGCGGCACCTCGGTTAAATCGGTGGAAGAACAAATTGAAGCAGTCAGAAAGAAGATTAAATAATGACAAAGGTTTTTATTGACGGGAGTGCGGGCACCACGGGGCTTCGCATTCACGACCGTTTGAAAAATAGAAATGACATTGAGCTTATAACCTTAAGCGAGGAGTTCAGAAAGGATACGGCGGCAAGAAAGGAAGCCTTAAACAGTGCCGATATTGCCTTTTTGTGCCTGCCTGACGGGGCGGCAATAGAGGCGGTTTCTTTGGTTACTGACAAAAACACCGCCATTATCGACACCTCCACAGCCCACCGAACAAACGATGGCTGGGCTTACGGCTTCAGCGAGCTTCGAGGTTACCGCGAGAAAATCAAAAATTCTAACCGCATTGCAAACCCCGGTTGTCACGCAAGCGGATTTATTGCCCTTGTAAAACCCCTTATTGATGAGGGATTTTTAAAACCCCACACTGCTCTTTCCTGCTGGTCCCTTACAGGCTATTCGGGCGGCGGCAAAAAAATGATTGCCGAATACGAGGACAAAAACCGTTCGCCATTGCTCGATGCCCCAAGACAGTATGGACTGACTCAAGAGCATAAGCACCTTAAAGAAATGGTTAAGATTTCAGGTGTTGATGTTGCCCCTGCCTTTTGCCCCATCGTTGCCCCTTTTTACAGCGGTATGCAGGTCAGCGTTCCCCTTTTGAAAAAGGATATAAAGGGTGACCTTAACGGCATTAAAAACATCTATGAAAATTACTATAACGGCGGTCTTGTTCATTTTAAAAGCGATGCAAATGACAGCGGATTTTTATCCGCCGCAAAATATTCAGGCCGCGATGATATGATGCTCACCCTTTCGGGAAATGAGGATAGAATCATTCTCACCGCAATTTACGATAATTTAGGCAAAGGCGCTTCGGGCGCCGCCATTCAGAATATGAACATTTTGCTCGGTGTTAAGGAAAACACGGGACTTCTGGAGGAATAGACAGCAATGAATATTATTAAGGGCGGCGTGTGCGCCGCTAAAGGCTTTAAGGCAAACGGAATTCACTGCGGAATAAGAAAAAATCAGTCAAAAAAGGATTTGGCTCTGATTGTAAGTGAAACCCCTGCCACAGCCGCTGCAGTTTACACAACAAATCTTGTTAAGGGCGCGCCCCTTATTCTTACAAAGAAGCACATTGAAAACGGTATCGCACAGGCGGTTATCTGCAACAGCGGAAATGCCAACACCTGCAACGCAAACGGCGTGGAAATTGCCGAGGAAATGAGCCGACTTGTTGAAAAGGCAATTTCGGTTAAGGCGGAGGACGTTGTGGTTGCCTCCACGGGCGTGATCGGTCAACCCCTTAATTTGGAGCCTATAAAAAACGGTATGGCAGACCTCACTAAAGGGCTTTCCTGCGATAACGGTTTATCCGCCGCACAGGCTATTATGACGACCGACACGGTGCATAAGGAAATTGCCGCCGAATTTAAAATCGGCGATAAAACCTGCCGTCTTGGGGGCATTGCCAAGGGAAGCGGTATGATTCACCCCAATATGGCAACAATGCTTGTGTTTTTAACAAGCGATGTGTCTATTTCAAAGGAAATGCTCCAAAAGGCCATTTCGGGTGACATTGCCGACACCTTTAATATGATTAGCATTGATGGGGACACCTCCACTAACGATATGGTGGTTATCCTTGCTAACGGCAAGGCCGAAAACGAGAAAATTGTTGCCGAGGGCGAAGATTTTGATACCTTTATGAAGGCCCTTAACACAGTCACCGTTCACCTTTGCCGAATGATTGCAGGTGACGGTGAGGGCGCCACAAAGCTTTTGGAATGTAAGGTAAGCGGCGCGGCAGATAAGGAAACTGCAAAGACCGTTGCCAAGAGCGTTATCTGCTCATCTCTTTTAAAGGCGGCAATGTTCGGCGCCGATGCCAACTGGGGCAGGGTGCTTTGCGCCATCGGTTATTCGGGCGCGGCAGTTGACGTTAATAAAATTGACGTTTCCTTTAAATCGGCAAAGGGCGAAATCGCCGTTTGCAAAATGGGAAGCGGAATTGCTTTCAGCGAGGAAAAGGCAAAGGAAATTTTGCTGCAAAGCGAAATTGAAATTCTTGTGAACTTAAATTCGGGCGAGGCCCACTCCACCGCCTGGGGCTGTGACCTTACCTATGATTATGTTAAAATTAACGGTGACTATCGCACCTAAAACGGAGATTTATTATGACTGATAACAATTTTTCAAATCACGAGCGCGCCGAGGTGCTTACCCAAGCCCTCCCCTACATTAAAAGATACAACGGCGAAATCGTTGTTATTAAATACGGCGGCAACGCTATGATTAACGAGGAACTAAAGCGCCAGGTTATGGAGGATATCGTTCTTTTGTGGCTTATCGGCGTAAAGGTTGTCCTGGTTCACGGCGGCGGCCCCGAAATTACCGAAACAATGGCAAAGCTCGGCAAGGAAGCAAAATTTGTTGACGGACTGCGCGTTACCGACAAGGAAACCGTTGACATCGTTCAGATGGTTTTGGCAGGCAAGGTTAACAAAACCCTTGTTAATTTGCTTGAATCAAAGGGCGGCAAAGCAATGGGAATTTCGGGAATGGACGGAATGCTCATTGAAGCCGAAATGAAGGATGAGCGCCTTGGCTTTGTGGGCAAAATCAAAAAGGTTAACATCACCCCCGTTAACGACCTTTTGGAAAAGGGCTATATCCCTGTTATTTCCACCATTGGCTGTGATAAACAGGGTAACGTTTATAACATTAACGGCGACACCGCCGCGGCCTTTGTTGCAGGCGCGCTAAATGCAAAACGCCTTATTATGATGACCGACATTGCAGGAATTTTAGAGGACAAGGACAACCCCGAAACCCTTATTCCCCACGTTACCATTGCCGAGGCCGAGAGGCTTAAAGAAAGCGGCGTTGTGTCGGGCGGAATGATTCCCAAGGTTGACTGCTGCATTGAGGCCATTGCTAAGGGCGTTAAAAAGGTTATCATTATGGATGGCCGCGTTCCCCACTCAATTCTTATGGAAATTTTAACCGATGAGGGCGCCGGTACAATGGTGAGTGAAAAATAATGAACAGTATTTTTGAAATTGACAACACCTTCGTTGCCTCAACCTACAAGCGTTTCCCTATTAACGTTGTAAGGGGAAAAGGCAGTCTTGTTTATGATGAAAAAGGCAAGGAATATATCGATATGGGTTCGGGCATCGGCGTTACCGCCTTTGGCATTGCCGATGATGAGTGGATTAAAGCCGTAACACAGCAACTTGGTGCTTTACAGCATATGTCCAACCTTTATTACACCGACCCCTGCGCCCTTTTGGCCAAAGCCCTGTGCGAGAAAACGGGCTTTAAAAAGGTTTTCTTTTCAAATTCGGGAGCCGAGGCCAACGAATGTGCAATAAAGGTGGCAAGAAAATATGCCGCCGCAAAAAAGGGTGAGGATTATTTCACCATAATCACCCTTAAAAACTCTTTCCACGGCCGAACGCTGACCACCTTGGCCGCAACGGGACAGGATGTTTTTCACTCTCAGTTCACACCTTTAACCGAGGGCTTCGTTCACGTAGACGCAAACGATATTGAGGCCCTTGAAAAAGCGGTTAAGGTTAACAAAACCGCCGCCGTAATGCTGGAGTGCATTCAGGGTGAGGGCGGCGTTTTGCCGCTTGATGCCGATTACATTAAAGCAGCACGCAGAATTTGTGATGAAAATGACTGCCTTTTAATTGTTGATGAGGTGCAAACGGGCAACGGCAGAACGGGTGAGCTTTACGCCTATATGAATTTCGGCATTATGCCCGATGTGATTACCACCGCCAAAGGTCTCGGCGGAGGACTTCCCATTGGCGCCACCCTGCTCGGTGAAAAGGTAAAGGATATTTTTACCTATTCCGACCACGGCTCCACCTTTGGTGGCAACCCCGTGTGCGCCGCAGGCGCCCTTAATATCATAAACCGACTGACCCCCGAATTTTTAAAATCTGTAAAAGCAAAAAGCGATTTTGTTTTCGGCGAGCTAAAGGGCGCAAAGGGAATTGAAAGCATTACGGGAATGGGCCTTATGCTGGGCATCAAAACCACCCGCCCTGTCGCCGATGTTATCAAGGAATGTATGGAAAACGGAGTTTTGCCCCTGACCGCAAAGGATAAACTTCGCCTGCTTCCTGCCCTTAACATTGATATGAATTCCCTTAAAAAGGCAATAGAAATTATTAAAGCCGTTTGTGCAAAAGAGGACTGAATTTTATGAACTTAAAAGGAAAAAGTTTTTTAAAACTTCTTGATTTTACACCTAGTGAAATTGAATATTTAATCGACCTTGCCGCCGATTTAAAGCGTAAGAAGAAGGCAGGCGTTCCCCATAAAATGTGTGAAGGCAAAAGCATTGCGCTGGTTTTTGAGAAAACAAGCACCAGAACGCGTTGTGCCTTTGAGGTTGCGGCAAACGACCTTGGAATTCACCCTGTCTATTTAGACCCCGCTTCCTCACAAATCGGCAAAAAGGAAAGCATTAAGGACACCGCCCGAGTGCTGGGCAGAATGTTTGATGCCATTGAATACAGAGGCTTCGGTCAGGAAATCGTAAAAGAACTGTCTGATTATGCAGGGGTTCCCGTTTATAACGGCCTTACAAACGAGTTCCACCCCACCCAAATTTTAGCCGACTTTTTAACCATTAAGGAGCATTTCGGCTCCCTCAAGGGTAAAAAACTTGTGTATATGGGCGATGCCCGTTATAATATGGGCAATTCTCTTATGGTGGGCGCTGCTAAAATGGGAATGCATTTCGTGGCCTGTACAAATGAAAAATATTTTCCCGAAAAAGCCCTTATAGATGAGTGTCAAAAAATCGCCGCCGAAACGGGCGCCGTTTTAGAGTTTATTACCGACCCCATTACTGCAACAAAGAACGCCGATGTGATTTACACCGATGTGTGGGTTTCAATGGGAGAGCCTCGTGATGTTTGGGAGGAAAGAATTAAAGATTTATCCCCCTACCGCGTAACCAGGGCGCTTATGGAAAATGCAGGAAAACAGTGCCGATTTATGCACTGCCTGCCCGCTTTTCATAACCTTGAAACCGCCGTTGGCAAAGAGATTTACAATAAATTCGGCATAAGCGAAATGGAGGTTACCGATGAGGTAATTGAAAGTGACGCTTCCATTGTTTTTGATGAAGCCGAAAACCGCATGCACACAATTAAGGCCGTTATGGCGGCAACACTGTAATTTTAAAGGTGAACTACCAAAGTAAAGGGATTTATATGTTTATAAACAAATCAACCGATGGGTTAAATAACATTTGCGGCAAAAACATCGCTTTATTTCGCAACGATTTAGGCATATCACAAAGAGAACTTGCCGATAAAATGCAACTGGTCGGCATCGATATTGATAAGAATGCCATTCAGCGCATTGAATGTGGAAAACGGTTTGTTACCGATATTGAAATCGTTGCCTTTGCCAAAGTGTTTAATTTCTCTTTAGAAAAGCTTTTATATTAAAATTAAAACTTATCCTCTGTCAAATTCCCTTGGCTTAAAGTCAAGGGAATTTTTACATTCTTTGCATCTTGAAATATAATAAATTATAGTATATAATAAATGTGTATATTGATTTTTTGGAGGTACTCTTTATGAATAAACACACAATCGGTACAAAATGTGTGCAGGGTGGCTACACCCCCGGTAACGGCGAGCCCAGGCAGGTTCCCATTATCCAAAGCACCACCTTTAAATATAACACCAGCGAAGATATGGGCAAACTCTTTGATTTAGAGGCAAGCGGATATTTTTATTCACGGCTTCAAAACCCCACCTGCGA
Source organism: Acutalibacteraceae bacterium (assembly GCA_045602605.1). GTDB lineage: Bacteria > Bacillota > Clostridia > Oscillospirales > Acutalibacteraceae > SIG587. The sequence goes on along the minus strand of JAZSBX010000135.1, from coordinate 4,570 downwards.
CACCGTTGCCGCTAAAATTTGCCAGCTTGAGGGCGGCACCGCCGCAATGCTTACTTCTTCCGGTCAGGCGGCCTCTTTCTTTTCAATTTTCAACATTGCTTCTGCAGGTGACCACATTGTAAGCTCATCCACCATTTACGGCGGCACCTACAACCTTTTCGCCGTTACAATGAAGCGAATGGGCATTGAATTTACCTTTGTTTCTCCCGACTGTTCAGATGAGGAACTAAACGCCGCCTTTAAGGAAAACACCAAAGCGGTTTTCGGCGAAACCATTGCCAACCCTGCCCTTGCGGTGCTTGACATTGAAAAGTTTGCTAATGCCGCTCACGCTCACGGCGTTCCCCTTATTATTGACAACACCTTTGCAACCCCCGTTAACTGCCGTCCCTTTGAATGGGGCGCCGATATCGTTACCCATTCAACCACAAAATATATTGACGGACACGGCAGTGGTGTCGGCGGTTGTATCGTTGATTCAGGTAAATTTGACTGGGCTAAATATCCCGATAAATTCCCGGGCCTTTGCACCCCCGATGAAAGCTACCACGGTGTAACCTACACCGAGCGTTTCGGTTTAGAGGGCGCTTACATTACCAAGGCCACCGCACAGCTTATGCGTGATTTCGGCGCAATTCAGTCCCCCCAAAATGCTTATTATATCAATCTTGGTCTTGAAAGCCTGCATCTTCGTATGAAAAGGCACTGCGAAAACGGTTTAGCCGTTGCAAAGGCGCTAAAGGCCGATGACCGCATTGCCTGGGTTGTTTATCCTGACCTTGAGGGCGATAAATATTACGATTTGGCGCAAAAATATTTGCCAATGGGCAGCTGCGGCGTTGTCAGCTTCGGCGTTAAGGGTGGCAGAAAAGCGGCTGAACGCTTTATGAAAAATCTTAAGATTGCCGCCATTGAAACCCACGTTGCCGATGCAAGAACCTGTTGCCTGCACCCTGCCTCGGCTACCCACCGCCAGATGAATGATGATGAGCTTGCCGCCGCAGGAATTTCTCCCGACCTTGTTCGTTTTTCTTGCGGTATTGAAGATGCCGAAGATTTAATTGCCGACATTAAACAGGCTCTTGATAATATCTAATAATTTTTAACGAGGTAAAATAATGCCCATTAAAATTCCTAATGACCTTCCTGCAGTTCAGACCCTTGCCGATGAAAACATTTTTGCCATCACCGAAACAAGGGCTATAACGCAGGACATAAGACCGCTAAAAATTTTGCTTCTTAATTTAATGCCGAAAAAAATCGAAACCGAAACTCAAATCTCCCGAATTCTCGGCAACACGCCTTTGCAAATTGAACTGACCTTAATCCGCACCAGCACCCATCAGTCGCAAAACACATCAGCCGAGCATCTTCTTGCATTTTACAAGACCTTTGAGGATGTTAAAAACGAGACCTTTGACGGAATGATTATCACGGGCGCCCCCGTTGAACTGATGAAATTTGAAGAGGTTGACTATTGGGAGGAGCTTTGCGAAATTATGGACTGGTCCACCACCCACGTTCACAGCACCATGCACATTTGCTGGGGCGCGCAGGCAGGGCTTTACCACCATTTCGGCATAAATAAATATAATCTTGATAAAAAACTTTTCGGCGTGTTCCCCCACGTTTGCGAACACCCGAAATCAATGCTGCTTCGCGGTTTTGACAGCGTTTTCTATGCCCCTCATTCCCGTTATACCGAGGTAAGGCGTGAGGATGTTGAGGCAAACGGAAATCTTAAAATTCTCGCTTCCTCAAAAGAGGCAGGCCTTCACATTATAGCCGAGAACGGCGGCAAAAGATTTTTCGTTATGGGACACAGCGAATATGACCCCTTAACACTTGACGCTGAATACCGCCGCGATGCCGCCGCAGGCCTTGGCACCGCAATCCCTGAAAATTACTATCCCGATAATAATCCCGACAGCCCGCCCAATGTGACCTGGCGCGCCCACGGCAGCCTGCTTTTTATAAATTGGCTGAACTATTTTGTCTACCAGTCAACCCCCTACGATTTAAAGGAAATAAAATAATAAGAAAAACGGCGAGGAAACTCGCCGTTTTTTTATTTTTCCTCTTTCTCCTCATTGATTTTTTATATTATTTATGTTAATATAAATGGTGTATTATTTTTTAAAGGGAGGATGAACTGTTTGGGTAAGATTATTTCGGTTGTAAACCAAAAGGGCGGCGTGGGCAAAACCACCTCGGCCGTTAATCTTGCGGCAGGGCTCGGAATGCTGGGCAAGAAAATTCTGCTCATTGACATTGACCCCCAGGGCAACACAACCAGCGGCTACGGTATTGACCGCCGAAAGGTTAAGGCCTCCTCCTATGATTTGCTTGTGGGTGATAAAACGGTGGGCGACACCGCCATCATCACGAAATTCAAAAACGTTACGGTCGTTCCTTCGAGTATGGACCTTGCAGGCGCCGAAATCGAACTCATTGATTTGGAGAACAGAAACGAAAAATTAAAGCAAAAGCTTCTCCCCGTGAGGAATGATTACGATTTTATTTTAATCGACTGTCCGCCTTCCCTCGGTCTTATAACCATCAACGCTTTAACCGTTTCCGACAGCGTTATGGTGCCCATTCAGTGCGAGTATTACGCCCTTGAAGGTCTTTCCCAGCTTATCTCCTCCATAAGGCAGGTTAAAAGAATTTATAACCCCGCTTTAGAGGTTGAGGGAATTTTGCTTACAATGTACGATGGCCGACTGAACCTCACTCAACAGGTAGTTCACGAAATCAAGAAGTATTTTAAGGACAAGCTTTATTCAAGCGTTATTCCGAGAACTGTGCGGCTTTCCGAAGCGCCAAGTTACGGCGAGCCCATTCAGTATTATGATAAGCGCTCAAAGGGCGCCGATGCCTACAACAAATTGGCAAAAGAATTTTTAAAGAAAAACAAGGGGTGGAATTAAATGGCAAAAAAAGGTGGTCTTGGCAAGGGCTTTGACCTTTTGCTCGATGAAAACGCAACCGATAACGAACAGGTTGTCACCGTTAACATAAACGAAATCGAACCCAACCGCGACCAGCCCCGAAAGGTTTTTGATGAGGCGGCTCTGAATGAACTTGCCGACAGCATTTCGGTTCACGGTTTAATTCAGCCCATTCTCGTTCGCCCTATGCTTAACGGCAGATATTCAATCATCGCAGGTGAACGCCGTTGGCGCGCCTGCCGCATTGCAGGGCTTACCGAAATTCCCGTTATCGTTAAGGCGCTGGATGAAAAAAGCAGTGAAGAAATTGCAATGATTGAAAACCTGCAACGCGAGGATTTGAACCCCGTTGAGGAGGCTATGGGTTACAAAAATTTAATTGAACGCCACGGCCTTACACAGGAGGATTTAAGCGCCCGAGTAGGCAAATCAAGAAGCGCTGTTGCCAACTGCCTGCGCCTTTTAAATCTCCCCGAAAATATGCTGGAGGCCCTGTCTTTAGGCCAAATCAACGCAGGACAGGCCAGAGCTATTTTATCGGTGGAAAACGAGTCTCACAAAAGCCTTCTTTTCAAAATGGCCCTTGAGGGCAACAACGTAAGAACTCTGGAAGCCGCCGCAAAGAGCCTTTCTAAAGGCGGTAGCGGTAAGGTTCGCCCACAACCCGCTTTAAAACCCACCTTTTTCAGCGAGGTTGAGCTTTCCCTTAAAAACGAACTTGGCCGCAAGGTCTCCGTTAAATCCACAGGCGGTCAGCGCGGCACTTTAACAGTTGAATTTTATAACGCCGATGAGCTTAAGAGTTTTGCAAACAAGCTTGCGGGCAAAAAATAAGGAACCGAGGAAAAACTATGTTAGATATTAAGACTATAAGAAATAACCCTGACCTTGTAAAACAGGCAGTTCGTAACCGTAACGGAAATTTAGATTCGGTTATTGATGAGCTTTTGTCCATTGATGAAAAGCGCCTTAAACTCACCTCTCAGGTTGAGTCCTTAAGGGCCGAGCAAAACGCCGCATCAAAACAAATTCCCGCCCTTAAAAAGCAGGGTCAAAGCACCGATGAGTTAATGGCAAGAATGAAGGAAATTTCTGAAAAAATCAAGGAAGATGGCAAGCTTCAGGCTGAACTTGAGGCAAAGCAAAAAGAACTTATCCTCTCAATTCCCAACATTCCGCATAAAAGTGTTCCCGTTGGCCACGATGATTCCGACAACGTTGAAATCCGCCGCTGCGGCGAGCCTAAAAACTTTGAATATGAGCCCAAGGCTCACTGGGATATCGGCGCTGATTTGGGTATTTTAGACCCCGAAACCGCCGCAAAGGTAACGGGCACCCGTTTTCATTTCTACAAGGGCCTTGGCGCAAGGCTTGAGCGCAGTATTATTAACTACTTCCTTAACACCCACGCCGAAAACGGTTACACCGAAATCCTGCCCCCTTTTATGGCAAACCGCGCCTCAATGACCGCAACGGGCCAGCTCCCAAAATTTGAGGAGGATGCCTTTAAGCTTACAAACGATTACTTCCTCATTCCCACAGCCGAGGTTCCCGTCACCAATATGCACCGAGATGAAATTTTAGACGGCAAAACCCTGCCCATTTCCTACGCCGCCTAT
>JAZSBX010000134.1:0-4358 GCA_045602605.1 Acutalibacteraceae bacterium | reverse complement strand
TTAAGGAAATCGGCCGAATGGCGCCCATTTCACCACCCGAAAAATTTGACCTTAAGGCCTTTTATACCGACCTTACCCCCACGGTGCAGTCGGCAGGCACGGCGCTTACCGTAAAGGACCTTAAAATCGGCTACGATAGGGGGCTGTCCACCGTTAATTTAGAGCTTAAACGGGGCGCCAAGGTGGGTATTATCGGCTCAAACGGAATGGGAAAATCCACCTTTTTAAAAACTCTTACGGGCAAAATCCCCGCCCTTTCGGGGGATTACTATTTCGGCGCAGGTGTTACACAGGGTTATTTCGACCAGCAAATGGCAGGTGAAAAATCCTTTGAAACGGTGCTGGAAAACTATCAAAACGCTTTTCCGTTGCTGACGGCAACCGAGGCCAGAACAAAACTAGGTGCCTTCCTTTTCACAAAGGATGAGGTTTTTAAAACCGTTGATGTTTTATCGGGCGGCGAGCGCGTGCGGCTTGCCCTTTGTAAAATATTTAATTCAAAGCCTAATTTCCTGCTTCTTGATGAGCCAACAAACCACATGGACATTGTGGGTAAGGAGGCCCTTGAAGAAATGCTTAAGGGCTTTTCGGGCACGCTTATTTGCGTTTCTCACGACCGCTATTTTTTAGAGCAGATTACCGACAGCCTTTTGGTGTTTGAGGAGGATGGCGTTACCTACTATCCCTTTGGCTATGCCGATTGGCGAAGGCAGAGGGAGAAAAAGCAGGCTGAACAGCAAAAAAACCTTTCAAGCCAAACGGTTAAAAAGGAAAAGAAAAAATACACCACTCCTTTAAAGGAACTTGAGAAAAAGGAAAAGCGCTTCAGCCAAATCGGAAAGGAAATAGAAAAACTTGAAAACCGCCTCGGACAGATAAAAAGTGAATTCGAGGAGTTTTCAAGCGATTATGAAAAATTATCGGTTTTGTCAAGGGAAAACGAGGAATGTGAGGAAAAAATCCTTGCCCTTTTAGAGGAGCAGGAAGCGCTGGAAAAGGAATTGGAGAAATAAAAAAAGCCCGAATTCTTCGGGCTTTTAATTATTATTCAAGAATAAAGATTTCAACGCTTCTTCTGCCAAACCTAACGCAGTCGGCTTCGGTTTCTAAAAACAGGTCAACGTTGTAGGGGTGTTGTTTGATAAATCCACCCGTGTCGGCGGCAACGGCGTAACCGTAAATGTAACTTCCGTCAGAAGACTTAATGAACATTTTTGTGCCGTAGGGAATGAATTTGGGGTTAACCGCAATGTAACCAACCTGAGGAGCCACACCTGTTGAACAGTTGTTGCCTGTGTAGGTGTAGGCGGTGGCGGTGGTGGTTAAATGCTTTTTGTAGTTAACGGGGTTACCGTTTTTATCAAGCTCAATGGGGCTTGAAGGCATAAGTGTGGACAATGCGCCAACGTTTGCGCTTGTGGTAACGGTGGGCGCCTTTTCGGCGTTAGAGGCAGGAACGCGCTCGGTAACGTAGGCCGTTTTGGTGGAAAGCACCTCGGTTTCAACAACGTTTCCGTTAACCAGCTTTTTCTGGAAGGTAACGATGGTGTTGCTGCTTTTATCGGTAACCGTTTCGGTCAGATAATCAACGTTGACAACGTCAATGTATTTAGTTTCGGTAACTTCGTCACTGAGCGAAAGGCTTACGATATCGTGTTTATCCAGCGTAATGCCTGCAAGGTTTAAAACGTCACTAACTGTACCCTTGGCAAAGGTTACGGGAATAACGGTGTTGCCTGTGGTAACGTAAACGGGGAAGGTGGGGGTAATATCAAGGGAGATAATCTTACCGTTTACGCTTGCGCTGTTAAGAACGTAATCGCCGTTTTCATAGCCTGCAAGGGCTAAAACCTCGGCCTCGTTTGTTTTTGATGTTTTGAATGTGATTTTTTCACCGTTAACAACAAGGGAAACCGTGTTAAGGGAAAGCATTATTGCAAAAACACTGAAAACGGTTGCGGCTGCAAGCAGCACGGCGGTCAGTGTTTTAAGCACAAGGTTTTTGTGCATTTTCAAGTGATTTAGCATACTCATTAAATAACTCCTCTTACCGAAAACCTTAAAATTGGGTTATTGTTTTCGGGTTTAAATTGCTACGTTGTGGGCGTTTTCATCACCGAGAAAACATTTTAACTTAAAAAAAAGCAACTGTCAAACGGCGAAAACTCGCCTTTTTTTGTGAAATTTACACAAAAATAACAAAAAAATTACAAAAGTTACAAATTTGTAACTTTAAAAACCCTTGTTTTTTGGTAAAAAATGGTAAAAATTTTGTGCAAACCTACAATTCGGCAAGGCAGAAATTGTCAGCCGCTTATAATATTGGTGTTTTTCACCCTAAATATACAATAAAATCCAAAATATCTTTCAAATTTCTTTACAAACACAATATCTTGTGTTATTATAGGTAAGGTAAATATTTATATTATATATAATATGTATATATGACTCTTTTGTGTCTGGGGTGAAAAGCAGTGCAGCACCTGAAAGCGGTTTTAATGGATGAAGCCACCATCACCCGCGCCCTTAAGCGCATTTCCCACGAAATCTTGGAAAAAAATCAGGGTGGGGAGGAGCTTTGCCTTTTGGGAATTAAAAGGCGGGGCGTGCCGCTGGCAGAAAAAATTGCCGATTACATTTTTGAAATTGAGGGTCAAAGGGTGCCTGTGGGCATTATCGACACCACCCTTTACCGTGACGATTTAGGTGACGTTTCAAAGGAGAAGGTGCTTAACAGCTCGCAAATTCCCTTTGCCGTGGAAAAACGAAAGGTAGTTTTGGTGGATGACGTTCTTTTCACAGGCCGAACCGCCCGCGCCGCCCTTGAGGCGGTTATGAGATTTGGCCGCCCTGCATCCATTCAGCTTGCCGTGCTTATCGACCGTGGGCACAGGGAACTGCCCATTCGCGGGGACTATGTGGGCAAAAACGTGCCCACCGCCAAAAACGAGCGCGTGTCGGTTAAGGTTCCGCCCATTGACAGCGTGTGTTCTGTGGAACTTTACGGGGAATAGGCAAAACGCTACATTACATTATATAATCCGAGGGAAATTAAAATGCCCTCGTTTTAGAAAAAATAAAACATAAGGGGAAAAAAGAAAATGAAAATGATTTTCAACGTTAATGACCGTCCCAAATTCGGTCAGCTGATTGTTTTTGCAATTCAGCAGCTCCTGGCAATTATGGCGGCAACCATCGCCGTGCCTGCAATCGTTGGCAACGGTATGACTGCTTCCGCAGCGCTCTTCGGCGCAGGTGTTGGTACAATCGTTTACCAGCTCTTCACCAAGTTCAAGAGCCCCGTGTTCCTCGGCTCCTCCTTCGCATTCATCGGTTCAATGCTTGCAGCATTCGCAGGCGCCACCTCAATGAGCCTTGGCTTCCTTGGTCTTATCATCGGCGCTATCTTTGCAGGCCTTGTTTATGTTGTTATCGCCATTGTTGTTAAATTTGCAGGCGTTAAATGGATAAACAAGCTTATGCCTCCCGTTGTTATCGGCCCCACCGTTGCCCTCATTGGTCTTTCCCTTGCAGGCGCCGCCATTAAGGATGTTTTCTCCTACGGCCCTCAGGACGGTAACGGCGCATTCGTTATGACCTCCAATATTTGGGTTTCCTTCATCTGCGCTATGGTTACCCTGCTTGTAGTTGTTCTTTGCTCAACCTACGGCAAGAAGATGGTAAAGCTTATCCCCTTCATCATCGGTATTTTAGCAGGCTATGCAGTTGGTCTTATCTTCACCGTTATCGGCACTGTAACAGGCAATGCAGACCTTATTGTTATTGACTTCGCTCCCTTTGCAGCCCTTGTTGAAGGCGGCGTTGGTCTTAAAACCTTTATCGCTCTCCCCGAATTCACCTTCTTAACCGCTATTAAGGGCGCAGGAGAATTCTCCTGGAGTTACGTTGCAACCGTTGCCGTGGCTTATGTTCCTGTTGCTTTCGTTGTTTTCGCAGAGCATATTGCCGACCACAAGAACCTATCCACCATCATTGAATCCGACCTTCTTGAGGAGCCCGGTCTTCACAGAACCCTCCTCGGTGACGGCGTTGGCTCAATTGCAGGCGCAATTTTCGGCGGCTGCCCCAACACCACCTACGGCGAGAGCGTTGGTTGCGTAGCCATCACCAAGAACGCTTCGGTTGTAACAATCGTTACAACAGCAATTATGGCAGTTATCGTTTCCTTCATTTCACCCTTCGTTGCATTCCTTGACTCCATTCCCGGTTGCGTAATGGGCGGCGTTTGCATCACCCTTTACGGCTTCATCGCAGTTAGCGGTCTCAAGATGATTCAGAAGGTTGACCTTGAGGACAATGCAAACCTCTTTACCGCATCGGTTATTCTTATCTGCGGT